>JAFLSP010000058.1 GCA_022510885.1 Treponema sp.
AGTTTGTTCAACGGTCTTGCGGAAAAATATCCGTCGCCGGAGACCGCGCGCCGCTGAACGCCGCTTGCAATGCGTGCCTGTTCAATGTACAATGATAGTTATGGAGAGAAACAGGGATTTTGTCTATCTTGGCACATTTGTTTGGGACACGGAGAAAAACGAGCGGAACAAAGTGAAGCACAGGGGGCTGGACTTTGAGACTGCCGTGCGTATATTCGCCGACCCTTTTCTGTATTCAGAATACGACCACATGCATTCGGAACAGGCTGGAGAGTACCGCGTGAAAAATCTCGGACTGCTGCACGGTGTCGTTGTTCTAGCGGTATGGACGGTGGAGAAAGGCGGCATGATACGGGTAATCTCTGCCCGGAACGCCACGCCAAAGGAGGTGCAGATATATGAACGCCATGCAAAAGACGTACAAGGCTATTGATTTCCCGCCGCTGACTGAACGGCAGGAAACGCTTATAGAATCGCTGAAAGCCGTGAGACCCGAGGAAATCGACACGTCTGATATGCCGGAATGCACGGGAAACGGTGCGCCGCGCTACGTTCGGCAGACGGATGTTCATGCGAAGATTGACGACGACACGCTTGCATGGCTCAAGGAGGCTGGTAAGGATTATCTGTGCCGACTCAACAGTGTGTTGCGGTGGGCGCGACTGAACGGCTGTCCTGTCACGCTGCTGTAGGCGCGCCGCTCCCCTTGACAACGCGCGGCAAAATTGCTACAAAAAGATACCACTTTGCAAAAGCGGGAGTAGTCTGCGATTGCAGGAGCAACATACCCGACGAAAGTCTGTTCCTGCAAGTCCGGTGTTCGGATGACAAGACCTTTTGCGTGGAGATGCGGCAGCATTTTCGCGCGGAGGTCTTTTGTTTTTTTAGGAGGTCCGTATGGAGCTGAAATGGGTCGTGCTGGGAATCGCCGTGGTGATGTACGCGCTGGTGATTGTGTTCCAGGAGCGGAAGGTGTGGTTCACCTCGCTCGCCGCGCTTGCCGTGGTGGTGCTGGGGACGCTGTTCCCCGCGCAGATTTTTCTGGGCGAGGGACGCTCGTTCGCGCTGCTGCATTCGCTCGGCACGCTCATCAACTGGAACGTGCTGATGATTTACGTGGGCAGCATGGCGATTGCCGCGCTCTTCCTGTACTCAAAAGTGCCGGCACGGATTGCGGACGCGCTCGTCTCCATTGCGCCGAGCACGGGCGTCGCCATCGTGCTGATTCTGGCGATGACGGGCATCATCTCCATTTTCGTGGAGAACGTGGCGACCGTGCTCGTCATGGCGCCGATTGCCCTCTCGCTGTGCAAGAAGCGCGGCATCAGTCCCGCCTACGTGATGATTGGCCTTGCCGTCATGTCGAACCTTGAGGGAACGGCGACGCTCGTGGGCGACCCGCCGAGCATGATTTTCGCCAGCTACGCGGGCTACAGCTTCAACGACTTTTTCGTGCATCAGGGGAAGCTGTCCATTTTCTTCTTCATTCAGGCGGGGCTGCTGACCGGCTGCCTGTTCTTCTACCTGTTTTTCGCGCGCAACAAGGAAAAGAGCGCGGTGCAGGCCGAGCCGATTCTCTCCCCCGTTCCCGCCGCGCTCCTGCTCGCGCTCATCTTCGGCCTTGCGGGCATTTCCTTCGTCAGGACGGACTTCGCCTATCTGTCCGGGCTGTACTGCTTCGCGCTCGGCGTGATTGGCGTGGCATGGTACTTCGCGGCGCAGAAAAAAGGCGCGGGCGGAACCTGGGAACTGGTCAGCGGGCTTGATTGGGAGACGATTGCCTTCCTGATGGGGATTTTCGTGGTGGTCGGCGCAATCAGCGAGACGGGGCTGCTCGGCGACTTTGCCGCGTTCCTTGCGCGCATGACGGGCGGCAACGTGCTCGCGGGCTTTGTCCTCGTGCTTACCGTGTCGATTCTGATTTCCGGCTTTGTGGACAACGTGCCGTACATCATCGTCATGCTTCCCGTGGCCGGCTCGCTCGCGGCGCAGATGGGCATCAGCCCGGAGCTGCTGATGTTCGCGCTGCTCATCGGCTCGTGCCTGGGCGGCAACCTCACGCCGTTCGGGGCGAGCGCGAACGTGGTCGCCATGGGCATCCTCAGGCGCGAGGGGCATCCCATTCGCTTTGCGGGCTGGCTCAGGGTCTGCCTGCCTTTCACCGTGCTGACGACCGCCGCCGCCGCCATAACGCTCTGGCTCGTGTGGGCATAGCGGCGGAACGCGCGCTCAGTCCTGCACGAACAGCGCGGCGAGCGTCTCCGCGTCCTTGACCATGTTCTCAATCACGCAGTACTCGTTCGGCTGGTGCGCGCGCTCGTCGAGCGTGCTCCACACGGCGGCATGGTAGCCCTTGCAGCGCAAGTACGCGCCCACCGTGCCTCCGCCGATGCCCACCGTCCGCGCCGTCACGCCGCGCGATGTTTGCAGGGCGGCGGCAAGTTTTTGCACCACGGGCGCGTCGGCGGGCGTTGCCGGCGACTGCTCCGCCTGCAGCTCCTCCGTCTCGACCTTCACGCCGTACTGCGCTTCCACGGCGGCAATGCGCTTTTTGATTTCGGCGCGCACCTCGTCAAGCGGGTACTGCGGCAGGACGCGGCAGTCCATGCAGAACACGTCGTCCCCGGGAATGATGTTCACGCTGCCCACGTTCGCCTCGCGCTTGGTCGGCTGGAACGTGGAGTGGTCGGGCGTGAACAGCGCGTCCTTCGCGCCAAAGTGGCGCTCCAGGTCGTGCAGGCGCAGGGCGAGGTCGCAGGCGGCCAGGCAGGCGTTGTTGCCTTCGTCGGGACGCGAGCCGTGGCACTGCCGTCCGCTCGTGTGGACGCGCAGCCAGTAGATGTTCTTTTCGGCGATTTCAATCGTCTCGCCTGTGGGGTCGCCGCCGTCGGGAATGACGATGAGGTCCTGCTTGCGGAACAGGGACGGGTGCTTGTCCAGCAGGTAGCGGATGCCATAGGCCGAGCCGCATTCCTCGTCCGCCATGAACAGCAGTTTGACCGTGTGCGCGGGGACGATGCCCGTCCTGAGCAGGGAAAGCGCGGCGAACACGCCGCTCACCAGCCCCTGCTGATTGTCCTCCGTGCCGCGCCCGTAGAGCCTGCCCTCCTTTTCCGTGACCGTCCAGGGGTCGCCCTGCCACAGCGCAGGCTCGCCGATGGGAACGACGTCAAGGTGCGCCATGACCCAGACGGTGCGCGCGTCGCTTTTGCCCGGCACGGTCGCAATCAGGTTCGGGCGGATGCCGCCGGGAACGCGCCCGTCGGGCGCGTCGAAGCGCCGTAAGTCGGAAAAGCCCTGCGCGGAAAGCCAGCCTTCGAGCGCGGCGCATTTTTCTGCTTCTCCCGTGCCGCCGCTTTCGGGCGCGAGCGCGGGGTGCGCCGTCAGCAGCGTTTGCAGCGCGGTCATCTCTTTTATGTTCGCGCGGATATAGTCCCGCGCGGTCTCAAAGTCGCTCATGCCTTCCTCTCATGCAGGTATTTTTGGTAGGCCTTCCAGGTCGTGCCAATCAGCGTGTCGATGTCGCTGTAGCGCGGCGACCAGCCGAGCGTCTCGCGCGCGTAGGCGGAGGTCGCGGTGAGTTCCGCCGGGTCGCCCGGCCGCCGCTCCACATACGCCGCCGGAATCTCCTTGCCCGTGATGCGCCGCGCGGCCTCCAGCATTTCGGTGACGCTCGTGCCGGTCTCGCTGCCCAGGTTGACCGCGAGGCTTCTGTCGTTTTTGGTGATGTAGTCCAGCGCCCGCACGTGCGCGTCGGCAAGGTCGCTCACGTGCACGTAGTCGCGGATGCAGGTGCCGTCGCGCGTGTCGTAGTCGCTGCCAAAGACCTTCATCTCCGCGCGCATGCCGCACGCCGTCTCCATGATGACGGGCAGCAGGTTCGCGGGATTCTGCTCCAGTCCGTACAGCTCGCCGTCGGGGTCGTAGCCCGCCGCGTTGAAGTAGCGCAGGGCGGCAAAGCGCAGCCCTTTCAGCCGGTCGTACCACTGCATGATTTCTTCGATATTGTATTTGGTGAACCCGTAGTAGTTCGCGGGCTGCTTCGGGTGCCGCTCGTCAATCGGCAGGTACTGCGGCTCGCCGAAAACCGCCGCGCTTGACGAAAAGACCATGCGCGTGCAGCCGTGCGCGAGCGCGGCGTTCATGATGGCAATCGTGCCGCTCAGGTTGTTCAGCGAGTATTTTTCGGGCGTGAGCATGGATTCGCCCGCCGCCTTGAACGCCGCCAGGTGGACAAAGGCATCGAAGCCGCGCGCGAAGGCCTTGTCCAGGTCGTCGGGGTGCAGGATGTCGCCCGCGATGAAGCCGTTGCGCGCGAACAGGTTTTGCAGCAGCCCGCTCGAAAGGTTGTCGAACACCGTCACCGCGTGTCCCTTTGCCATGAGCGCCTTGACCACGTGGCTGCCGATGTAGCCCGCGCCGCCGATTACGAGAATGTTCATGTATGCCTCCTCGGTTTTGTGCTTGCCCCCTCCGCGCACTGTGCTAGCTTTGCTGGAGTCCATGTTCCGAGTATACTGCAATGTAAAAACTTATTGAAGATGCTTGCTGTCTTGGGGTGACAAAGCCCCGCGACAGCGCCGCTCCGACTGCTTCTGCATACGTGGCTCAAATGGTGCTGGATGGGGGATGCGAATGTGGCTGGAACGGGGGCGTGCTTCAGTGGGAAACTGGGACGCGAATACAGCGGGAGCAAGGTGCGTGCTTCAGTAAGAAGCAGGGATGCGAATACGGCGGGAACAGGGTGCGTGATTCAGCAAGGAGCAGGGTGGTGCATCTGCGCAGGAGTATGACGCACATCTGTGCAGGTGTGCGTTTGTAACGTGTGCTGATGTCGTGGAATCATGTGTGTGGATGTACGGTGTGGTTTGCTCAATGCCGCTCCACACCGGAACGCGAGCAAAGCGATGTTTATATCAGCATAGCATACCGTGGCGAAAAAGGCAAGGAACGACCCCGGGCATGGGCGGGAATTACGGCGACAGGCGTTCCAGTTGTTCCGCCGCCGCTTCCCACTGGGCGTTCAGGTCGTCCAGGCGGGCGGTCAGGCGGTCGATTTCTTGTTGGGTCGTCTTTGCCTTCTCGCCGTCGGTGTAGACGGCGGGATTGGCGAGGGCGTTGTGCGCCGTTTTGAGGTTTGCTTCGGCCTCCGCAATCTGCGCTTCCAGTGCCTGCACGGCGCGTTCGGTTTTCCTGCGCTCCGCTTCGGCCTTTTTCTGCGCTTCCCACCGCTGTTTGTTCGAGCTGGGCTTCGTCTCGGCCGTTGCCGCCGCGTCCGTGTCTGCCGGGACGATGCCGTTCGCTTCGTCCTCCAGCCGCCGCATGTAGTAGGCGTAGTCGCCGGGGAAGGTGCGGAAGCGGCCGGGGCGCAGTTCCAGCACGCGCGTGGCAAGCCCCTCGATGAAGCCGCGGTCGTGGCTCACGAAGATGACCGTGCCGCCGAACGAGGCAAGCGCGTCGAGCAGCACGTCCTTTGAGTGCATGTCAAGGTGGTTGGTCGGCTCGTCGAGCACGAGCAGGTTGACGGGACGCAGGAGCAGCCGCAGCAGCGCGACGCGGCTTTTTTCGCCGCCGCTCAGCACGTCAATCGGCTTGAACACGTCGTCGCCGCGGAACAGGAAGGCGCCGAGCATGTCGCGCAGGCGCGGAATCAGCTCAAGGGGCGACTCGCTTTCCAGGAGTTCCAGAATCGACTGGCTGCCGCGCAGTTCTTCCGCGCTGTCCTGCGAAAAGTAGCCGACCGACACGCCCGCGCCGCTCACGAGCTCGCCCGAAAAGTCGCGGTCAACGCCGGCGATGATGCGCAGGAGCGTCGATTTTCCCGCGCCGTTGTGTCCCGCCACGACGAGGCGGTCGCCGTTCTCCACGAGCAGGCTGAGGTCGCGCAGGACCGGCTCGCCGCCGTAGGACTTGGTGATGCCGGTGAGCGTGAGCACGATGTTGCCCGCGTGCGGGGCCTGCGGGAACGAGATGCGTATCTTCTTGAGCGACTCGGGAATGACGATTTCGTTCTGCCGCAGCCGGTCGAGCATTTTCTGCCGCTCCTGCGCCTGCGCCGCCTTGGTCGCCTTTGCGCCGAAGCGGCGGATGAAGTCCTCCAGTTTGGCGATTTCCGCCTGCTGCTGCTCGTACTGGGCGATGAGCGTGGCAAGTTCGGCGGCGCGGGTCTGCTCGTAGCGGGTGAAGGTGCCCGGGTACTTGCGCAGTTCGCCGTTGAACAGCTCGTAGACGACCTGAATCGTGTGGTCGAGGAAGTAGCGGTCGTGGCTTACGAGCAGGAAGCCGCCCCGAAAGTCGTTCAGGAAGCGTTCGAGCCAGGCGCGCGCCTCGATGTCGAGGTAGTTGGTCGGCTCGTCGAGCAGCAGGATGTCGGGGTTGACCATGAGCGACTTGGCGAGCGCGATGCGCATCTGCCAGCCGCCGCTGAAGGTCTCCGTGCGCCGCTCCAGGTCCGCGTGGGAAAATCCCAGGCCGGTCAGCACCTGCTCCGCCGTCGCCCGCCGCCGGTTCCAGCCCGATGCCTCCAGTTCGGTGAGGATTTCGTCGTGCCGCGCGAGCAGCGTTTTTGTGTTCGCCGCCTTTGCCGCAAGCTGGTCGCCGATGCGCTCCAGTTCCGCCGTCAGCTCGTAGCCGAACGCGAAGGCCTTGTCCGCCTCCTCGCGCAGGGTGCAGCCGCGGTGGGTCAGCCCGCTCTGGGGCAGGTAGGCGATGCGCGCGTCCTTCTGCGCCACGCGCGAGCCGCCGTCGGGCGTGACCAGTCCCGCCATCACCTTGATGAGCGTCGATTTTCCCGCGCCGTTCGCGCCGGTGAGCGCGGCTTTCGTTCCCGCCTGAATGTTGACGGAGACGTTTTTGAGGATGTCGCGGTCGCCGAACGCAAGCGAGACCTGCGAAAACTGCACGAATGCCATCGCTAGTTCCCCGTGCCGTGGCTGAAGAACATGACGAGCGGGCTGGTTCCGCGCGCCGTCACCACGCCGTTGGCAATCTGCGCGCGGCTCGCGTCCTCCAGCCGCAGTCCGTCGTCGGTCAGTTTGTAGAGGAAATGCACTTCTTTCGCCATATTGGAGAAGCGGAAGGTCAGGATGCCGTCATAGGAATTCTTGAGCGCGTTCGAGACAAAATACTTCACGTATACCGTGCCGCTGCCTTGCGTGCCCTGCGCGATAATCGTGGGGACGAGCAGTTGGTAGCCCGACCAAGAGAACGTGCCGTCGTCAAGGAAGCGCAGCCGTCCGTAGTTTGAGCTGGCGAACGACGGGCCGAACAGGCGCACGTGTTCGAGTTCTTTTTCGCGCCGCTCGGTTTCTTCCTGCACGAGCAGCCCGATGTCCTCCGTGAGCGCGACGAAGGTCTGCGCCTTGAGCCTGCCGTCTGCCCCCGCGTACTGCACGGAAATCTCGTCATCGCCGCGCACGCGCATGGTGACGGGCGTTCCCGCAAACTGGTACGCGCCGTCCGCGCCCTTGCCGATGCCCGTGTACGTCCATGCAAGCGACGTGCCTTCAAGCGTGATGCTCACGCGCTGCTGTTCCGCGTCCATGACGAATTGGTAGCGGTCGTTCATTTTTTCGGGGTCGATATGCTTTGTCTGAATCATGCCTTGGAACGATTCGGGATACCAGGTTTTCTGCTGCACGAGCAGGAGCGTCGTGTCTGTCGTTTCGCCGCCTGACTCGCGTTCCCTGCCGTCCATTGCGCTCGCATCGTCCGCGCGGAACAGTTCGAGGTTGTGCGAGAAACACCAGCCTTCGGTGCCGCCGCTGGTCAGCACGCGCAGCCATTCGCCTTCCATGTCGCCCTGACCGTTCGTCACTGCCTGCCCAACGCCTTTGTAGAGCACGCGAATCACCTCGCTCTGCCGCAGCCGGTACACTTGCCGCGACGTGTTCACCGCTTCCACGCGCACGGGCAGCCCGTCCAGTTTGACGGAGGCGTAGGTGTGCGCGAATTCTGCGAACTGCGCCGCTTTCCGCTTTGCCGCGCCCTTGCTTGCCGGTTCGGTCAGCTGCCACAGCGGGATTTCCGCCCGCCGTCCGTCGGGCAGTGCGATGACGTACACGTGGGAGATGTTCGACTTGATGAACACGCGCACCAGCTGTCCGTCCTGCAACTGAAGTTCCGCGTTGTTCCACAGGACCACGCTGTAGCCGAGCGTTCCGCACGACGTGAGCAGCACGACTGCACCCGCCGCTATCGCCGCAAAAAATCGTCTGAAAGCCATGCGGACAGTATAGTGTATTTTTGGGGGAATATAAAGCGGTCGCCGCGCGTTGCACATCTGCCGTGCGCGCGGTATACTGACCCTATGACTGAGACTGAACGATTCCTTGCGGACGCGAAAAAAATCATCAAGCATGAGCGGGCGGACAATGGCGGTCGCTACGATGGCATCCGCGCGTGCCGGAATTTGGGCGCGTTGCTGGAGCGGTATAATCGCACGCTCGGCGCGCTGCCGCGTTCCGTCGCCGGCTACTGGCAGGACACGTACATCGCGCCGTCCGCTGATGCCGCGAACGAGCCGTCCGAGGCGAACCTCCAGAGGCTCGCCGCATTCCACGCATTCCTGTCGGGTGATGAGGCGTGGCTTGACGCGCTTTCGGACGGGGATTTGCGGAATTTGCAGGAGCTGGTGAACGACGAGGCCGCCGACCTGCCGCTTGACGCGCTTGAGGCGATGATGGCGGTCATTATGGCAAAAGGCGCGTTGTGATGTCCGATTGCTACGCATCCTGCGAGCAATGTCCCCGCGCCTGCCACGCCGACCGCAGGGACGGCGCGCGCGGCTTCTGCGCGGAAAGTGCCGACCTGCGCATCGCGCTTGCCTGTCTGCATTTTGGCGAAGAGCCGCTCATCACGGTGCATGGCGGCAGCGGCACGATATTCCTGACGGGCTGCAACCTGCGCTGCGCGTTCTGCCAGAACTATCAGATTAGCCAGCGCGGGATGGGGCGCGCCGTGAGCGCCGACGAATTTGCCGACATCTGCCTGCGCTTGCAGGACGCGGGCGCGGAGAACGTCAATATAGTGACCGGCTCGCACCACGTTCCTGCGCTGGCGGACGGTCTTGCGCGCGCGCGTTCGCGCGGGCTTTCGCTCCCGGTCTGCTGGAATTCGAGCGGCTACGACAGCCCGCAGATGCTCGCGCTGCTTGACGGCCTGGTGCAGATTTTTCTTCCTGACCTCAAGACGCTCAGTTCCGCGCTTTCCGCTGACGTATGCGCCGCGTCGGACTACGGCGCTCGCGCCCGGGAGGCGATTGCCTGGATGATTCGCCGCAATCCCCTGCGCATTGCGGACGTGACCAAAGACGGCGTGACGAAGGAGAAACTGCTGCAAGGCGTTATCGTGCGCCATCTTTTTCTGCCCGGACGCTTTGCCGAGACCGCGGAGGTTTTGGACTGGCTCAAGCGGAATGCCGACGGCAGGGCGGTCATCTCGCTCATGTCGCAGTACACGCCCGTGCCGTTCCGCACCGACGCGCAGGACGAGGCGGCGCGGCATGCCGCGCTCCGCGCTATCGAAAACCGCATGGTCAGTGCGCAGGAGGACGCGGACTTGCGCGACCTCATCGCCGCCTACGATTTTTCGTACCTGTTCTATCAGGATTTGAGCGATGACAGCAGCTGGCTTCCCGATTTTTCCCGCCCGCAGCCCTTCAGCAACGCGCTTGCGAAACCTATCTGGCACTGGAAAATGGGAAACGGAGATGCCTTTTCGCGCGGCACTACGCGCTGAGCACCGCTTTGGCAAGCTGGTCGGCGCAGGACGTGCCTTTGTTGCCGCAGAGGTTGCCCGCGAGCTTGGCGGCGATTTCGTCCGCCGTCATGCCTTCGCAGAGCCGGCTCACCGCCTTGAGGTTGCCGTTGCAGCCGCCGTCAAACGAGATGTTGTGGATGCGCCCGTCGGCATCGCGGTCAAAGCGAATCGCTTTGGCACACGTGCCGCTCGTTTTGTACTCAACGTGCGTCATTTGATGTCGTAAATCCAGCCTGCGGGGGCTTTTTCCGTGCCCATCTGAATGCCCGTGAGCGTCTCGCGCAGTTTGCCCAGCACTGGGCCGATTGCGTCCATGCCGCTCGGCACGCTGATGACCTTCCCGTGGTCGTCGATTT
>JAFLSP010000059.1 GCA_022510885.1 Treponema sp.
CGTGCCACGTACAAAGCAGCCGTCCGTGCAGTGCGAAAAAATCGCCGAAATAGACAAGTTGCTGACTGTTTCCTCAAAGGTGAGAGCACGGACACGGAATTTTCGAAAAGTACCCGCCGTTGCCCCCGCGCGGGATTCATGCTATACTGGCTCTGCGCATGGCATGGACGACGCAGAATGCTCGCAGACAAAGATTGCTCGATGGTGACGGGGCGCACTTCCTGTTTTTGCAGGGGGCATGGTGCGCACGGCGGTCGTTCCTCGTCTGTGCCGTCGTCCTGCTGCTTGCCGCGCCCGCGTTTGCCCTGAACATCTACCGCCCCGAGAACAAGGGCGCGCTCAACACCGTGCCCTGCCTTATCCGCGTGACCGACCTTGACGGCAACGACGCTTCGTCCGCCGTCACGCACCTTTCGTACAACTGGTACTACGAGTTGCGTCACCTCGACTGGCGCGGCGAGCCGAAGACGCTCAACACCTATTTCAACGGCTGCTTCACGGGCGGCGTGGTGGTGCATCTGCTGACCAAGCCGGGAGTCTACCGCATTTCGGTCTACACGCCGCCGGAGCGGCAGCAGGGACTGGGCGACGGCGCGCGCGTCTGGGAGTCGAACGATTTTATTTACGACACGCGCAACAAGCCCAACGTGATTTTCGTCAGCCCGACTGCCAATGACAACGGCTTCTTTGACGGCGGCTGGCACATCGACTACCGCGCGCCGAGATTCTGGCGGTACACCAAGCCGACGCTGCGGACGGACGCGCCGTGAAATGGCTTCCGCCTGTGCTTTAAAAAATCGTCGGCATGTGCTACACTGTTTCTATGGAACAGAACGACGGCACTGCCGAGCAGGACGAGCGGCTGGAGGCGGCCATGCGCGAAATCTGCGCGCTGCTTTCCGACCACCACGACCAGTCATTCATCTACGATTTTTTCTGCTGCCTCTTCACGCCCGCCGAGCGCAGGGATTTTGCCATGCGCTGGCTTTTGGTGCGCGAGCTTGACTCCGGCACGACCCAGCGCGAGATTGCCCGCAAGTACGGCATGTCCCTCTGCAAAATCACCCGCGGCTCGCGCGAGCTGAAGAAGCCCGACAGCGCGTTCCGCCGCCTCCTCGACCTGACAAAACACTGACTGTTCGCGCCGTCGTGACAATGCGTTTTTCGTTGACAGAACGGCGGTTTTTCTATATATTGAATGACATATCGGGCTATAGCGCAGCTGGTTAGCGTACTTGTCTGGGGGGCAAGGGGTCGCCGATTCGAATTCGGCTAGCCCGACTTTTTTGCATATATCGCATTCACATAGATTACAAGGAGATGCCGGTATGGAAGAGGCACGCACAGTCGAGAGTTTTACCGCGAATGAAAGGTCGCGGTTTGTGGGGCGCACCTACGGGTGGATGGCGCTGGCGCTCTTCGTGAGCGCGGCGAGCGCGTTCATGGTCGCGAATTCCTATACGCTGCTCAAGCTGATTTTCGGGCATGGTATCGTCGGCTGGCTGGTGCTTGCGGTCGCGGAAATCGGCCTGGTCATCTGGCTGTCGGCCTCAATCCGCAAAATCAGCGTGACGGCGGCGGTGGCTGGTTTTGTCGCCTACGCGGTGCTGAACGGCGCGACGCTTTCTTCCATCTTTTTCGTCTACCGCATTGATTCCATCGCCTCGGCCTTCTTCACGACCGCCCTGCTGTTCGGCGTGATGAGCGTGTACGGCATGCGCACCAAAAGCGACCTCACGTCGCTCGGCCGCTACCTGATGATGGGGCTTATCGGGGTGATTTTGGCGTCGCTCGTGGGCGGGATTGTCTCGCTCGTCACCAAGACGCCGCTCAGTATGCTGAACGTCCTCATTTCCGTGGCGACGGTGGTGATTTTCACGGGGCTGACCGCCTACGACGCGCAGAAAATCATGCGGACTGCCGCCCACGCGAACGGCAACGACGACTACAAGAAGGTGTCCATCCTTGCCGCGCTTGAGCTGTACCTCGACTTCATCAACCTGCTGCTCGCGCTCCTGCGCCTCTTCGGCAAGAAACGCTAGCGGTCGGCGGAAAGCATAAAAATCGCGGGTATTTTCGCCAGGTCGGGCGGTGGGGATTTTTTCCACTGCCCGATTGTTTTTGTGCGGATGTATTCCTGCGCGGTGGTGATGCCGGCGGCGATGCAGAGTTTGGTCTCCGCGCGGCAGGCGGCGGTGATTGCCGCAATCATCGTTGCGTTGCGGTAGGGCGTCTCGATGAATATCTGCGTCTGCCGCTCCCGGTGGGCGCGGCTTTCCAGCTGGCGCAGTCGGTTTGCGCGCTCGTTCGGCTTGACGGGCAAATAGCCGTTGAACGCGAAGTTCTGCCCGTTGCAGCCGCTTGCCATGAGCGCGAGCATGATGGACGAGGGGCCGACGAGCGGTATGACGCGCAGGTGCTTCTGGTGCGCGAGCGCGACGGCCGCCGCCCCCGGGTCCGCCACGGCAGGGCAGCCCGCCTCGGAAATCACGCCCATCGGCTGTCCGTGCAGGAGCGGGTCGAGCAGGTGCGCGAGCGTCTTGCCGTCGCTGTGCTCGTTCAGTTCATAGAACGTGAGCGCGTCGATGTCGATTGCCGTATCGACCGCGCGCAGGAAGCGCCGCGCCGAGCGGACGTTCTCCACGATGAAATGCCGGATATGCATGATGATGTCGCGGTTGTGCGCGGGCAGCACGTGCGCAAGGTCGGTCTGTCCGAGCGGGACGGGAATGAGGTACAGCGCGGTTTCCATACGCCCAGTATACGCGCTCGGGCGATTTTTTTCCATAGGCTCCGCGCGTCCGTAGCATATTTTGCCCGACTGTGGTACGATAGGAAAGGCTGCGGGATTCCGCGGCGGGCAAGGAGGCAGCATGAAGATTTTGATACGGCCGCATGACATCGGCAAGGGGAGCGCGGCGTGGCTCGGGCAGACGGCGCACGAATGGGGCTTTGACGGCGTGCAGCTGGCAATCGCGAAGGCGGTGGAGGGGCAGAACGGCAACCCGGGGACGCTCACGCCGGAGGTCATCGCCCAGATTCGCGGCGGCTTCAACGACAGCGGCGTGGAGATTCCGCTGCTCGGCGCGTATTTTAATCCCGTGCATTCGGACAAGAGCAAGGTGAAGGCGGGCGCGGAGAAGTACGCCGACCACCTGCGCCATGCGGCCGCGTTCGGCGCGCAGTTCGTGGCGAGCGAGACGGGCAGCTACAACGACGACAAATGGACGTACAATCCCAAAAACCAGACGGAGGAGGCCTTCCGGGAAGTGGCGGAGATATTCCGTCCCATGCCGGCGGTGGCGGCGGAGGCGGGCGTGTGCATGGCGCTTGAGGGCGCGTGGGGACACTGCATGTACTGCCCCGAGCAGCTCAAGCGCCTTGCCGACGAAATCGACCCGGGGCAGCAGCACTTCCGCTTCATCGTGGACATCTACAATTATCTGTATATCGGGAACCACGAGGAGCGCGCGAGGATTTTTGAGACGTGCCTTCGGCTCTTCCGGGGAAAAATCGCGGGCTTCCACCTGAAGGACTACGCGGTACGCGGCGACGACTTGGAAATCGTGCCGCTCGGCGACGGGCTGATGGGCTGGCGCGACTTCCTGCCGCTCGTCAAGGCGGAATGCCCGGATGCCTACCTCATCTTTGAGGGCGTGAAGGACGTGCCGAAATCGCTGCGCTTCGTGCGCGACATCGTGGGCTAGCCTATGCACCGGATTCTGTTTGTCTGCCACGGGAACATCTGCCGCTCGCCCATGGCGGAGATGGTGATGAAGGAGCTGGTGCGCCGCGCGGGGCGCGAGGCCGACTTCCGCATCGACTCCGCCGCCGCGCGCACCGACGCAATCGGCTGCGGCATCCACCGCGGCACGCGCGAGGTGCTGCGCAAGTACGCCGTGCCCTTCACCGAGCATTACGCCCGCCTTGCCGCGCGCGCCGACTACGCGCGCTTTGACGTGATTGCCTGCATGGACGACGAGAACATTGACGACCTGCGCTACCTGTTCGGCGGCGACCCGGAAGGAAAGGTGCGCAAACTGCTCGAATTCTGCGGCACGACGCGCGACGTTGCCGACCCCTGGTACACGCACAATTTTGAGGACACCTACCGCGACATCCTTGACGGCTGCACCGCGCTGCTCAACCAGCTGCCATAACCGCGCCGTCAGCGTGGGCGGGCAATTTCCTTGCATTATCATGTTTTTTGCGGTATTATAGGGGTATTATTGCTCTCTGCGTATTGGTAGAGCATGAGCCGCAGCGTGTTGCTGCGACGGGGATGATATGAGAAAACGGGGAACTTACAGGCTCATTGTCGCGTTGCTGTTTGCGTGTGTGGCGGGCGGTGCGTTCGCGCAGCAGATTATCAGCCCGGTCGCAGGCACGTGGGCAAACCGGCAGCCGCTGGTACTGGATACGAGCGACGGCACGGAATATTTCTATTCATATTCGGGAACAGACCCGCTTACGTCGGGCTTTGCCTATGACGGGCCTGTGCTGATAGACGCGACGGGCGATATACAGGTGCGCGTGCTTGCGGTCAAAGGCGACCGGCAGGAAGAGCTGACCATCTCGTACCGGGTCGCCGAGCAGACGACGACGGACGGCACGGCGCGTCGGTTTGTGGACTCCGTACACCGCAATCCGCTCATCTTGTACCGCTACGGAAGCGCGGTGCAGATTCCCGAGTCCTTGCGCTATGCCCTGGGCGACGACGGACGGTCGTTCGCGGCTGGCACGACGCTTTCCCTGTCTCCGGCAAACCGCCTGTCGCGCTATCTTCCGTGCACCATTACCGACGGTGAGCGGCAGTGGCGGTTCGTCATCTTCGTTTCGGGCGGGGAAGCGGGCGTGCTTGCCAAGCAGAACGTTCCCTTTGAAATCAACGGCTGGAATGAGTTTGTGTGGAAAGGCGAGCGGCTCATCTACGCGATAGACGACGGGCTGTGGTCGGCAGACCGCGTACCCCAGTACCTCGACCGCTCCAAGTCGCACACCATCCGTTGGCAGAGCGTCGCGTATGAAAAGGGCAATCCCGTGCAGACGTTCGTCTTGCCGCCCATGCCGACGCTTGACGTGCGCGCCAACGCAAAAGACAAAGGCCCCGTCACGTTCACGATTCGCGGCGACACGCGCTACCGCATGGAACTGGTCTCGTCGGGCACGAGCGGCGGCGTGGCGGACAACGTGGGCTTGTTCACGTCGGCAACGTTCGACACCTTTGCGGGCGACGCGATTGACGGCACGGCGCTGTTTGCGGTCTACTGCGACGGCGTGTATCAGGGCAACCTGAGCGCGGACTATGCGATTGACAACAAGCCGCCGGCAAAGCCGGAATTCCTGGCGTCTGCGGACGGCCTCTATGCGCGCACGACGGTTGACGTGCGGATTGTGGCGGAGGCGGGGAGCGAGGTATTCTATGCGGTGAGCGACCCCGTTCCGGTGGACGGTCTGACGAGCGGGGATGCGGCCGCGCTCGACGCAATCGGCGTGGGAAGTTACCACGTGTACGGCAATATGCCCGTGCAGCTGCCTTCGGGCGACGAGCGGGCGCAGTTCTACAAGGTGCGCGCCTATGCCACCGACCGCGCGGGAAACACGAGCGAGGTTGCCGAATACCGCGTAATTATCGATGAATTCAACTATTATTTGGACGCGAGCGCGTCTCCCGTGGGGGCGGACGGCAGCCGCGCGCACCCGTTTACGTCGTTCGCCCAGGCTGCGGAGGTGATTAACCGCGGACGGTTCGCGCGTTTCTACGTGTCGGGCATCGTGGAACTCCCCGCGACCGGCATAGAAATCACCTCAAACTGCGCGTTCGTGTCGCTCAAGAACGCGCGCTTTGTCCTGCCTCCGGCGGGGTCGATTGTACTGCGCACGGCGAGCCTTTCTGCGCAGGGCTGTGTGTTCGAGAAATCCTACGACCCGCGCGCGCTCGGCGGGAACGGCGCGTTCTTTACGCTTGAGAACGCGGCGGTTTCTTTCGATGCCTGCGAAATTGTGGGCGTGTTCGGCGCGAGCGGTACGCTGTTCAATGCGTCGTCCTCCGTGCTCGACTTTACGGACACGGGGCTGACCGTGCAGGGCGATATGTATGCGTGCGGCGTGTCGTCCACGGACTCCAAGGTGACGGGCAGGAGCAGCCGCTTTGCCGCCGTGGCGCAGACGGCAGTGAATTTCAGCGTGCAGGGCGGGCTGTTCGAGCTGCGCGAAAGCGAATGCAAGGTCGTCTCGCATTTGGGGCGCATCGCGGAGCTGACCGGCACGAACGCGCGCATTACGGACACGTCCTATCTGGGCGAATTCGACAACAAAGTGAGCGCGATTCTCCCTATTTGGCAGGACGAAAAGACGCTCATGCTCGAAAACCGCGACAACACGGCGGCGGGCTTCAACTGATGGTGCTGACCTGCGGCCTTGACGAGGCGGGCAGAGGCCCGCTTGCCGGTCCCGTCACGGCGGGATGCGTCATACTGCCCGCCGACTTTCCGCTTGCCTTGCTTGCCGACTCAAAGAAACTGTCCGAGAAAAAGCGCGTCGCGGCGGAAGCCGCCATCAAAGAACACGCGCTGTGGGGACTGGGCATCGTTGACCATGCGACTATTGACGAAATCAACATCTTGCAGGCGAGCCTGCTTGCCATGCGCCGCGCCTACGAGCAGATGATGCCGCGCTTTGCCGACTGGTGCGCCGCGCACGGCATCGAAGCGACGGCGGCACATATCAGCGCGATTGCGGACGGCACGGCCTGCCCCGACGTTCCCTGCGAGTGCCGCGCAGAGCCGAAGGCGGACGGCACCTATCCTGCGGTCATGGCGGCGAGCATCATCGCCAAGGTTGCGCGCGACCGCATCATGGTCGAGTACGACCGCCAGTTTCCCGCCTACGGCTACGCGCGGCACAAGGGCTATCCCACGCTCGCGCACCGCCGCGTCTGCCGCGAAATCGGCCCCAGTCCTATTCAGCGGCGGAGCTTTTCGTTTTAGAATTCTTCTGCTGGCTTCTCGCGCTTGCTCACGACGTGCACGACCCGTCCCGTGCGCTTGATGCCGTCGTTGGGATTGCGCTCGTAGTCGCCTTTCTTGCGGTAGACCAGTTTCTTGTCGCCGTCGCCCCTGCCATACTTCGCTTCCTTGGCGGCTTTCTTTTCGGCGCGGGCCTTCGCCTTTGCCCGGCGGTCTTTTTCGATGAATTTGAGCGAATCGTCCAGTCCCGCCAAAAATTGCTGCATGTCTTCGGCAAACACCGCAATCTGGTGACGGTCAAAATCCGCGCCCTCGCCCTTCTTGCTCTCGACGACTTGCAGGAACACGTCGCCCGTGCGGTTTTCCTTGACATTAAAAAAATACGAGCGGTTCTCCAGCATGACCTGCGTCGTATACAGTTCTCCGCGGATTCCCATAGTGTCCTTCCTTGCCGCTGTGATGATTTCCCCCACGATACCATATTGCGGCACTTTGCGCAATGACCTGCGGCGCGTCAGCGCGCGAATGTGGCGTGTATGTCCCGCACCGCCGCAAGCAGGTCGCTCATGCCCTGTTCCGTGGTGTGCGGCCCGAAGCTGAAACGCACGGCGGTGTCCTGCACCTCGCGGCTTGCGCCCATCGCGCTCAGGACGGGGCGGCTCTGCTTTTTCGCCGAGCACGCGCTGCCCGTGGAGATTCTAAAGCCCTTTTCGTCGAGCGCGCGCACCATGACGTTGCCGGGAATCCCCCGGAACGCCGCCTGCACCACGAAGGGCGAGAACCGCTCCCCGTCGCCGCCGGAGCGGCAGGCAGGCACGAGCGTACAGCCGTCGATTTCGGCCAGTGCCGCCACGAACGCGCGCGTGCGCGCCGCCTGTTCCGCCGCCCGCCGCGCGGCCTCGCCCTGTTCCGCCGGCCGCAGGTAGTGGCGGCTGAGGCAGTCGGCAAAAGCGAGCGCGCCGAAGAGGTTTTCCGTGCCGCTGCGGACGCGCTGCTCCTGCCCGCCGCCGACGAGGAAGGGCTGTATCGGCTTTGCGAGGTAGAGCAGCCCGATGCCGCGCGGCCCGCAGATTTTGTGCGCGCTGAGCGACGCGCTGTCTATGCCCGGGTGCGCGAGGTCGAGCGGGACTTTCCCCGCCGCCTGCACGCAGTCCGTGTGGAAATGCGGGCGGCGTTTGCCCGCGCTCGCGCGCGTGATGGCGTCGGCAATGGCGGCGATGTCCTGTATGCAGCCGGTCTCGTTGTTCACCGCCATGACGGTGACGAACAGCGTGTCGCCCGTGACGCGCTGCGCGACCGCCTCCGGCCTGATGAAGCCGTCCCCGTCGGGGGGGATGCTTTCGACGGCGTAGCCGAGCCGCGCAAGCAGGGCGCACTGCTCGCGCAGGGCGGGATGCTCAATCGCGCTCACGAGGATTTTTCCTTTGTTCGGCTTTGTCAGCACGGAAAGCAGCGGGATGTGGTCGGCCTCGGTGCCGCCGCTCGTAAAAATGAGCTGCTCCGCGCGCACGCCGAGCGCGTCCGCGCACTGCTGCCGCGCCTCCTCAAGCAGCCGCCGCGCCGCCTGTCCCGCCGCGTGCGGGCTGGAGGGGTTTCCGTAGGCTTCGAGCGAGCGGTCGAGCGCGTTCTGGAGGATGTCCGGGTCCGGGGGGCTGGTCGCCGCCCAGTCGAAGTAGCGCGCGGTTTCCTGCGTCATCGCTCGTCCGATTCCAGCACGGCTCGCACGTCGTCGGCCTCCGCCTCGGTGATGACGGTCTCGCCGATGCCGCGCTGCAAGACGAAGCGGACGCGCGCCGTCGCGTTCTTCTTGTCCTTTTTCATCGCCTCGTAGAGCGCGTCCGCCGCCGCCTTCCTGTCCGCGAAGCGTCCGGCAAGCGCGCGGTGGAGGCAGCCCGTCTCCCACCCGAAGGAGGCGAGCAGGGCCGTGACGCGCCGCACGTAGTCCGCGCCGCACAGGTGCAGCCGCTCGCTCAGGGCCGCGGCGCGCGCCATGCCCCATGCCACCGCGTCGCCGTGGCTCACCGTGCCCAGCCCGGAACAGCTTTCGAGCGCGTGTCCGAACGTGTGCCCCAGGTTGAGCTGCATGCGGATGCCGGTCTCGGTCAGGTCCTCCTCAACCACGCGCGCCTTCGCGCTCACGCAGGAGCGAATCATCTCGCGCACGAGCGGGCCGGTGCGGTCGGTGAGGACGGACGGCGTGCGCTCCAGTTTTTCGACGAGCGGCGGGTCGTAGAGCAGGGCGGTCTTGACCACTTCCGCCATGCCGCTGCGGTATTCGTCCGCGGGCAGGCTCTGCACGAAGTGCGGGCAGACGTGGATTTTCTGCGCCGGGAAGAACGAGCCAATCATGTTCTTGTAGCTGGAGAAGTCGCAGCCCGTCTTGCCGCCCACCGCCGCGTCCACCATGCACAGGAGCGTGGTCGGCACCAGCTCGCAGTGCGCGCCGCGCTTGAAGACCGAGGCGGCGAATGCGGTCATGTCGGTAATCACGCCGCCGCCGATGCCCACGAAGACGGCGGAACGCTGCGCGTTGTGGTCGAGCGCGGCGGCGACAATCCGCAGCACGCTCTCAATCGTCTTGAATGCCTCGCCGCTTCCCAGGACGACGAGCACGTCCCTGCCGCGCACCCCCACGAAGCCGCGCGAAAAATCCTTGCCGCCGTCCTCCGTATGGAACAGGTGCGTGAAGGGCCGGACGGCCTCAAGCGCGCAGACCGTCTCGTCGGTCACAAAAACGCGCTGCGGCCCGTCCGCGCTGCCCGGCGCGTAGAACAGCGCGTTCAGGTCGGGCGCGCCGTCATAAAAGCGGATGAACGTGCGGTCCGTCCCCGGATGCACGGGCGGGTACTCCACGATGTTCTCTTCGTACTGCATACGCCATTCTAGGCGAAATGACGGATTTTTTCAATGTGTGGAACGCCGCGCGGCACCTGCGCCCTTGCCGAAGTCACGTGGAAGCCGTTGTCAAGGCCACTTGGATGCTATTGCCGAGGCCACTTGGAAGCCGTTGCCGAAGTCGCTTGGATGCTGTTGCCGAGGTCACTTGGATGCTGTTGCCGAGGTCACTTGGATGCTGTTATCCAAGTAAGCTCGGCAATG
>JAFLSP010000006.1 GCA_022510885.1 Treponema sp.
CCTCATTGTGCTGCGCCAACAGCACTGAAAGAGAAAGTCCGACGTATCCCGTGCCAGCGACGGTGATTTTCATGTGATGCTCCTGGTCAGTTTCAGTTTTCGATGTGTTCATACGTTTCTGACGAACGTGCGCCTAACGCCTGTCGTCACTTGTATCATGCGATAAAACATTTCATAATATTAGAAAAAAATCGAAAAAAATACAAGGAAAATATGTCGTATATGGGGGGGGGTAAAACATTGACATTTTATATGCATTGTTGTATGTTTGTTGTATGTATATTTCAGCAGCGATGGCATTTATCTTCAGCGTGGTGTGCACGCCGATGGTTATCCTCCTTTGTAAGAAGAATGGCTGGTATGATAAGCCGGGTGCGCGCAAGATGCACGAGGGTGTTGTCCCACGGTTGGGCGGATTCTGTGTGTTTGTGACATTCTTCCTCATCGCTACGCTTTATATCCGTTGCTTTTCTTCGGCTGAATATACATTTGCACTGCCGCTGTTCGCGGGTAGCTTTATCATCTTTCTGACGGGTATTATTGATGATTTTTTCGACCTGCGCGCAAAATTCAAGTTCGTCATGCAGATAGCAGTTGCGCTGATTGTTGCGCTCAGTCCGTTGTATTTTAGGCATTTTTTTGCATTCATCATTCCGCCGATGCTTGGTCGTGTGTTCACGTTCTTCTGGATAATTATGCTGATGAACGCCTACAACTTAATCGATGGGCTTGACTGGTTATGCGGCGGACTTTCGTTCTTGACTTTGCTTACATCGGGGCTGTTGCTTACGTTTTACGGGAGCGACGTTGGGAACATTTATTTTGTGCTGTGCGCCGCGCTTGCGGGCTTCCTCGTGTGGAACAGACCGCCGGCGAAAATCTTCCTCGGCGACGGTGGAAGTCAAACGCTCGGCTATTTCGTGGCGGTCGTGCCGCTGTTTGCTCCTGCTAGTACGTTCGGTGACAAAAAATTTGAAAGCCTGAAGCTTATCATCATGGTTCTGCTTACGTCCATCCCGGTGACGGACGTGGTTGCGGCGGTGATACGCAGGAAGCGCGACCACCGTGCTGTCTTCAGCGCAGACCGTGCGCACATCCATCACAAGTTGGTCAACATTGGTTTTTCAAAAGTATCGACAGTTTTATTCCTGCTGTTTCTGCAACTGCTGATTTGCCTTTCAGTAATCGGCACTATGTTCATGCAGAATCAAAGGTCCTCTCTAATTCTAATCTTCACTGCTTGGGCATTTGTTTGGCTGTTTTTCATCGCCATTCATTACATCAATCGTGCGGTAAACCTCAAATTCCGTGGTCATCTTGCGGATGCTCCGCAGGAAGAGCACTAGATTCGGCTTCCTGCACTTTTTGAATGTAAAACGTCGCGAAATCCTTGATGCGGTTGTTGAAAGCCTTTTCCAACGATTTTCGGAGCAGCCGCGGCTTCGGGCCTCGGATACCGCCCGCGCCATAGACAATCCACCGCTCGCCGTCACGCACAATCGCAATGCCGGCTTTCATCGTGTCTTTGTTGATTGCCCGGACGATTGCCAGCTTTATTTTTTCGGTGTTTGTGTGCAGAAATACGAATGTGTGCTCCGTCTTGCGCATATATAGGCGGGCGAGATATGGCTCGAACGGCTCCATGCAGAAACGCGCAGTGCTGTGCGTCTCCGCGCCGTCCGTTTCCGTTTCGAGCAGGTCGGCGACAGAGAAGAGCGGCCCGGTTTTGCCGAGCGCCTCGGAATAGTACGGAATCTCACGGAATGTCTCCATGTCGCGGAAGAACGACTCAGCAAGGTCAGTCAGCCGCTCATTAGCAGAGACTGGCAGCGTCCACAGCACTTCGGACAGATAGTTCGCGTTCGTGCTGCGCATCGCGTCGGCTATCGTATCGATTTCTTCCGACGTGCCTGGCTCGACGCAGATTTTCTCGACGGTGTTAATATGCCGGATGACGATTTCGCCGCGTTCTAGCCGCTCGCGCTCGTCCTGTGTCAGTTGCGTGTTGAACAGTTCCGCAGGAAGCTGTGCGGCTGCAAGTAGGAAAAGTGCGACCAGCGGAATCCGCATGAATTTCTTGAGTTCATGCATGCTGTTTGTCCCTATCTCCGTAGTTCTTCTCGACCCACTGCATGTATTCGCCGCTCAGGATGCGGCGTATCCAGTCAGGATGGGTCAGGTTCCAGCGCACGGTGAGCGCAAGGCCGCGCTCAAA
The DNA here is from genome assembly GCA_022510885.1 of Treponema sp. Classification (GTDB taxonomy): domain Bacteria; phylum Spirochaetota; class Spirochaetia; order Treponematales; family Treponemataceae; genus Treponema_D. The sequence continues at coordinate 2,216 of JAFLSP010000006.1, forward strand.
CGTCATCTTGCGCTCCCAGCCCAACTCGCGCTTGATTTTTGTGCAGTCAATCGCGTAGCGCAGGTCGTGACCCGGGCGGTCTTTGACGTGCGTAATCGTCTTTCTGATGTCGTCCGCGCTTTTCCCCAATCCGTTTGCCGCCACTTCAATCAGCTTGTCGAGCAGCGCGATGTTCTGCCACTCGTTCTCGCCGCCGATGTTGTATTTTTCGCCCGTCTTCCCGTCTTTCAGGATGAGCCAGACGGCTCTGTTGTGGTCTTCCACGTAAATCCAGTCACGAATGTTCGTGCCTGCGCCGTAGACGGGGAGTGACGTCCCCCGTTGCATATTAAGAATCATCAGCGGGATGAGTTTTTCGGGAAACTGGAACGGCCCGTAGTTGTTCGTGCAGTTGGACAGCGTGACCGGAAGCCCGTAGGTGTGGTGGTATGCCATGACGATGTGGTCGCTCGCCGCCTTGGACGCCGAATAGGGCGAGCGCGGGTCGTAGGATGTGGTCTCGGTGAAATACCCCGTTTCTCCGAGCGAGCCGTACACCTCATCGGTTGAGATGTGGTGGAAGAGCACGTCGTCACGCTGATTGTCAAGGGAGATGCCCCAGTACGCGCGTGCCACGTCGAGCAGCGTGTGCGTCCCGAGCACGTTCGTCCTGATGAAAGCCTCCGGTCCGACAATCGAGCGGTCAACGTGACTTTCGGCGGCGAAATGCACCACGGTGTCGATGTCATATTCCCTGAAGATGCGTTCGACCGCCGCACGGTCGCATATATCGGCTTTCTCGAAAAAATACCGCCGTTCGCCGCTTGCCCCCGTCCCAAACTCCGCGTCGATGTCATCCAAAGATTCGCCGTTTCCCGCATAGGTGAGCGCGTCCAGATTTACGACTCGTCCTGTGAACTGCGCGTCCTCAAACGCCGCTTCGCCGCTCGTGGACTTTCCGAACAGGTAGTGGATGAAATTCGAGCCGATGAACCCCGCGCCACCGGTGACCAGTATCGTATTAAGTTTCCGTTTCATTGCGCTGTCTCCATGTCCTTGATGAATCGTTCGAGCGATTTCTGCCAGTGCGGCAGCGTAATGCGCAGCGCGTCTTGCACTTTCGCCTTGTCGAGCACGCTGTAGGACGGACGCTGCGCCTTGGTCGGATATTCCGCCGTCGTACAGGGGAGAATACGGCAGTCGTGCCCCGCAGGAATTCGTCCGTATTTCTTTCCCAGCCGGTTGATTTCGCACGCAAACTCGTGCCAAGTCGTCTCGCCGTTGTCGGTTACGTGGTATATGCCGAAAGGCACGAAATGCCCTTTTGCATTCGCCGCAATCAGCGTGGTGATGACCGACGCAAGTGTCTCCGCATTGGTTGGTGTACCGCGTTGGTCGGCGACGACCTTGATTTCGTCCTTGCTGCCTGTCAAGCTGAGCATTGTATGGACAAAATTGCGTCCGTGCCTGCCGTAGAGCCACGCCGTGCGCAGAATGTAGTATTTCGCCATTTCCCTGACGACCGCATCCTCGCCGTCGCTTTTCGTCTTGCCGTATACGCCAAGCGGAGATTTTTGGTCGTCCTCTGTGTAAGGGCGCGTTCCCGTACCGGCAAACACGTAGTCCGTGCTGATGTGGATAAGCGTCGCGCCGTTGCCGCGCGCCACACGCGCGATGTTCTGCACGCCCTTTGCGTTGACGCTGGCTGCTTTCTCTGGCTCGTCCTCCGCGTTGTCCACAGCGGTATACGCCGCGCAATTGATGATATATTCAATCGTGCGCTCGGACGACTGTGTGCACGCGCGTGCGGCGAACTGCGCGAGTGCATCATAGTCGGTGATGTCTACGTCGGAATCTGAGGAGACAAACGGAAGTTTCGCCGTGGTCAGCTGCGCTGCGACCTCCCTGCCGAGCATACCGCGCGCACCGATGAGCCATATCATGGCGTATCTCCCGATTCACCGCCAATCCAGCGACCATTCATATCGAAATACCGCCTGTTTCGGTTGAACGCGGGATGCCGTCGGTCTTTTTCGCTCAGGAGCGGCTGTTTGGCAGACCCGGCGGCGTTCCAGTCAATCGCGATTTCCGGGTCGTTCCACATCAGCCCCGCCTCGTCCTCGGGGTGATAAAAATCGGTGCATTTGTACGAGAACACGGCGAAATCAGTCAAAACGTAGAACCCGTGCGCAAAACCTTCGGGGATATAGAACATATTCTGCCGTTCGCCATCGAGCAGTACGCCGTGATAGCGCCCGAACGTGGGCGAGCCGTTGCGCAGGTCAACCGCCACGTCGTAGACGCTGCCCTGCAATGCGCGCACGAGTTTTCCCTGCGGATGCCGCGTCTGCCAGTGCAGGCCGCGCAGTACGCCGCCTCTTGACGCGCTCTGGTTGTCCTGCACGAAACGCATCGTCAGCCCGGCGGCGAAAAAATCTTTCTCGCTGTAGCTTTCGAGGAAATAGCCCCGCGCGTCGCCGAATACTTTTGGCTGTATTTCCCATAGTCCCTGAATGGGGCAGGGGATGAAATCGAACGCCATCAGAAATGCTCCGCGATGAACTGGAGGTACGCGCCGTAGTCGGTCTTGTACTGCTTCGCGAGCGCAGAAAGTGCGTCCTTGCTAATCCAGCCGTTGCGGTAGGCGATTTCCTCAATGCAGCTCACGTAAAATCCCTGCCGTTTCTGGATGGTTTTCACGAAGTCGCCCGCTTCCTGCAGGCCGTCATAGGTGCCCGTGTCAAGCCATGCCATGCCACGTCCGAGCAGTTCCACGGCGAGCGCGGACTTGGCGAGGTAGGCGTTGTTTACCGCCGTAATCTCGATTTCCCCACGGGCGGACGGCTTAACCTCGCGCGCGATGCGCACCACGTCATTATCATAGAAATAGAGGCCGGGCACGGCGTAGTTCGACTTGGGATGCGCGGGCTTCTCCTCGATGCCGAGCACGTTGCCGTCAGCGTCGCTCTCCACCACGCCGTAAGCCGTGGGGTCTTTCACGTAGTAGCCGAAGATGACCGCGCCGCCGTCCGTTCCCACGCGCCGCACGGCGTTCTTGAGCGTCTCGGAGAAATTCTGTCCGTAGAAGATGTTGTCGCCGAGCACGAGCGCGACCGCGTCGTTCCCGATGAAGTCCCGCCCCACGATAAAGGCATCGGCAAGTCCGCGCGGCTCGTCCTGCACGGCATAGCTGAACTGCATTCCGAGCCAGGAGCCGTCGCCGAACAACGACTCGAACGCACCGATGTCGCGCGGCGTGGAGATGACGAGCACCTCGCGGATTTCGGCGAGCATCAGGACGCTCAGAGGATAGTAAATCATCGGTTTGTCGTATACCGGCAGCATCTGCTTGCTTGTTGCCCGCGTAAGCGGATACAGCCGTGTGCCCGACCCGCCTGCAAGAATGATACCTTTCATGGTATCCATTGTATCTCAATTCCTGTCCCGTGGCAAGTGCGCGGATTGACTAAGGCGCGTGAAAAAACTATGATAAAGTATTGTGCTGACGCGATATTCGACTGATTCTCACGGCAAGCTGCGGCAGCAAGCCGTCATCTACACGAAAGAAGAGCACCGCATTCCGGCGGAAAAGATTGACAAGGACGCGTACTCGGTGGTCTCGCACTTGCGCGAGTGCGGTTATGATGCCTATATCGTCGGCGGCGCGGTACGCGACCTCATCGTGGGCAGGACGCCCAAAGACTTCGACATCGTGACCGAGGCGACGCCCTCGCGCATCAAGCGGCTGTTCCGCAACGCGCGCATCATCGGCCGGCGTTTTCGGCTGGTGCACGTCTGTTTCGGCGAGAAGATTATCGAGGTCAGCACGTTTCGTTCCACCAAGTCGGGCAGCGTCGGCAACGAGTTCGGCACGATAGACGAGGACGTGCACCGGCGCGATTTCACGCTCAACGCGCTGTACTACGACCCGCTGCGTGAGCAGGTCATCGACTATGTGGGCGGCGTGAGCGACATCAGGAAGGGCGTGCTGCGGCCGGTCATTCCGCTTGAGCGTATCTTCGAGGAAGACCCCGTGCGGATGCTGCGTGCCGTCAAGTACAGCGTCACTACGGGATGTCGCATTCCGTTCGGCCTGCGCCACCGCATCAGAAAAAGCGCGCACCTGCTGTCGCCTGTCTCGCCGTCGCGCCTGACCGAAGAGATGCTCAAAATCGTGAACGGCGGCCACGCCTGCGAGATTGTCCGTGAGGCGCTCGACACCGACCTCTATATGCATCTCCAGCCTGCCGCCTGCGCCATGTTCTATGCCGACCGGGAGTTCGGGCGCGCCTATATGGAGAGCCTGCGTGAGCTTGACGAGTTTTCCGCGCGCGGGGATGACGTGCGGCTGGGCAGAAAACTTACGTTCTTCGTGCGCGACTTTATCGCGGGGCTGACCGACTGGCAGAAAGAGGTCGAGTCGAAGACGGCGGCAGGCGAATTGTACATGAGAACCTGGTCGCAGGTGCGTGCGTTCGTGCTGCCGATAAACCCGCCGCGCGCCGAACTTGAGTACGCTATCCGCGAGTCACTGCGCGCGCTCGGCGTATCGGTCAGAATTCCGAAACGGATGTTCTCGGAAAAGCGGTAGGTCAGGACGGGGCAGGCAGGATTTTGTCCACGATAATAGCGACGTCCTCGATGAGCGTGCCGGTCACTTTCTCTATCATCTCGATGATGAACGCTTTTAGTTCCTCTGTGTACTCAGCGAGCGGTCGTCCGAACGGGATGTCTGCGGTCAGCACGAGCCGGTAGCTGCTTGCGTCGAACGTAATGGCGAGTTTCTTGATGACGATGTGTTTGTCGTACTGCCGCGCGTAGTGGTCGGTCATGCGGGCGAGCGTCGGCTGCGGGATGTCCTTGCGGCTGACGCGCGAGAATTCGGGGCGGACGACCGATTTCTCAAACTGCCTGCCGGTCATCTCCGTTCCGCTGTCCGCGTGTGTCGGGAAGAGATGCGGCAACCGATTCTTCCGTGCGAGCGAGACGCGCACCGCGTTCATGAAAATCTTGGTGTAGTCTTTCTTCACCTCGTTCGAGCGCACGGGGATGACGTGCTTCCCCTCCACGATACGGCTTCTGCGCGCCTGCTCCATCTCCTCTTTGGTGGCAAGCTCCTCGATGTGGATGAATTTCTGGATGGGCGGCAGCTGGAGGCGCGTGATGATTTTTCCTGCCATTTTCTCCGACGTGCCGAGGATGAGCAGTTTCTTTGGTTTCAGTCGCCGGAGCGCACGCACCGCCTCGTCGCGCTCCTCCTTGCCGTCGAACAGCGCGATTCTGACCGCGCCCATGTAGGTCTTTTCGAGCTTCGCCGAATGTCCCGAGACGATTTCGTCGTCGTAAATCAGCAGTCCGTCGTCGATGATGGCGCGGATGCCGTAGCGTTGCGCGACCAACTTTGCGCGGAAACTTTTTCCCGTGCCGCTCGGTCCGACGAACGCGAAAACCTGCATCTGCGTTGGCTGCAATCCAAAAAACTCAAGGAACCCCATAGCAAAGATACGTTCATTATAATGGCGTGCTGAAGTTTATCAAGCAGTCGCGCAGCATTTCCGCGAATGCGGGCGGGATTTCCGCGCGGATTTCGACGGGGAGTGCGCAGGGGTTATCGCCGAACGCAAGGTGGTGCGCGTGCAGGAAGAAATCCTGCGCCGTCGCGCCGCGTCTGCCACCGTAAGCCGTGTCGCCGAGCAGGGGGAAGCCGTGCGCCGCTGCCTGCGCGCGAATTTGGTGCTTGCGTCCCGTTGTGATGCGGCACTGCACAAGCGTGACAGGAACGCCATTATACGAACCAACGGCGAGCGGCTTTATGCTGGTTAGCGCGTTTTTTCCGTGTTCGCCGACCGCGACAGTGTAGAAATTTTTAGATGCTGTATCTTTTTTTGCAACGGCATCTTCCCATAGTTGCTCCGTCTCCACTGTTCCCTGCACGAGCGCGAGGTAGGTCTTCTGTATGCGATGCGCTTGCAGTGCGTCCGAGAACCACCGCGCGCCGCGCAGGCTCTGCGAGAACACGACGATGCCTGTGGTCTTGCGGTCGAGGCGGTGCAGCGGACCGCAACGGAACGAGAGCGAGTCGCTATCTTTATGGAAGAATACAAAGTCGTCCCGCACCATGTCCGAGAGCGAGCGTCCGCCATGTCTCGTCGTCTGCACGGGTATGTCATACGGCTTGTTTACGATGAGCAGGTCGTCGTTTCTGAACAGCACGAGGTGTTCGGGGAGGGGCGTGGCATTCCGCTCTGCGCCGTTATCCGCGCCCATGAGCATATTCGCAACCGCGATGTCGCTTCCGGCACGCACGCGGAAATCCTGTTTCCGTTTTTTGCCGTCCACGGTGACAAGCCCCTTGCGGAGCGCGCCGTACACGTGCGAGAGCGGCTGTCCCGGCAGGAGGCGGCGGATAAGGACATCGAGGCGGCGCCCGTCGTCGTCTTGTCCTGCGGTCAGATGCGTAAACTCCATGGTTTATCCTAGCGGGAAAATCTGCCTTTTGCTACTAGACAAAAACCGCCATACGGATACAATGAAGAACATGGATTCCAATCTTCGCGAGCAGATGCAGCAGTTGTTTTCCTCCTCGGTTTTCCTTGCGTGCGTGTTCAGCTGGCTGAGCGCGCAGGTCATCAAGACGGTTATCAAGCTGTTCGGCGGGAACATCCATAGTATCGGAGAGCTGTTTGAGCTGCTCATCTGGCGCACGGGAAGCATGCCGTCGGCGCACTCCGCGTTGGTTTCGTCGCTGTGTACGTCCATTGGCTTTCGCTCGGGCATCGCCTCCGACGTGTTCGTCCTGTCCGCCTGTTTTTTTTTCGTGACGGTTCGCGACGCGCTGGGCGTGCGGCGCGCGAGCGGCATTCAGGCACGCACGCTGAACGAAATCGGCAGGACATTGCAGGAAAAAGGTGTCCATGACTATCGGCAGATAAAAGAAGTGCAGGGGCATACGCCGCTTGAGGTGTTCGTGGGCGTGCTGCTCGGTTTTTTCGTGGGCGTTGCCTTTTCAGTCTTGTGACGCATGGTGGTGGGAGCGATGAAAAATATTCGGACGATAATCCTTGCGGCCGCTGTCTGCGCCGTTGCGCTCGGTCTGTTTGCCACGTTCAGGACGATGCCGGCAAGCCGTCTGTGGAAAGGCTACCGCGTGCTGTGCGTCCGCTCCGGCACGGTAACGGACGAGCAGGTCTATGCGCTGCTGGAAAACAGCGGGTGCAGGGACGTGGTGGCGCGGACGAATCAGGGTATCCCGCTTGTCTCCCGCTACAGCCCCGTGCAGGTGCAGGCGGCAGATTCCTACCTCGCAAAACGGAACGCCTTTTTCCGCGACGAGCGCGACGAGGCGATGGTGTTCTATGTCCCCGAAGGACAGGATGCCGCCCTGTCGCGCGCGCTTGATGACTTGCAGGCGGCGGGCGTAGCGGCAGCGACGGACGGCGCAGCATCGTTTCCTTGGATAAGTCCGGTTGTCTGTGCGGCGTTCGCGCTCGTCTGCGTCATTTTTGCCCGGCGGCGGCTCTCGCTTGCGGTCGCGCTCCTGTTTCTGCTCGCCTTTTCGGTTAGCCGCCCGTTCGCTACGACGAGCGCGGCGGTCTGCCTTGCAAGTTACGGCTTTTTCCTTTTGCAGAAGATTTGGGGACGGCACGGTTTCGTAAAAAGCGCGACGCGCCCGTTGGTCGTCGTCTGCCTCTGTGTGCCGGTGGTGCTGCTGTCCGTGTCGTCGCCGTTGGGAGCGTTGTTCTATGTGGTCGCGGTCGCGGCGGGCGGTTCTGCAGCCTTGCTTGCCGCCCAACTCAAAACCGTGTATGATGAGAGACGTTCGCGCCTGTTCGCGCCCGTTCCTATCCGCAGCGCGCGGTTCGTTCCGCTTATCGAGCGTACTGACATGCGAGTCGTCGCATTGCTCGCACTTGCTGCGGCGGTCATGCTGGTGTTTTCGCTCATGCGTCCTGTGGCACGGTCAACGGCATCGTCGCTTCCGCCTGTCCCTGCGCCTGTCGCGGGTGCGGCACGGCTTCCCGACTGGGACGACTTCCTTGCATGGAGCTGGCAGACGGTCACGTTTCCGTACCGCCGCTTGTCTGACGGCGCAGCGGAGACGCCCGTTGAGGGCGAGCGCGTGGTCATGCGGGAGTACGCGGATGAGGGCGGCGTCATTGCGGAGCGCGAGCAGACGGCGTTCGTGTACAACGGCGCGTTCCGCAGCTCCGTGCATGATTCGGTGCGGAAGTTGCCGTATCCCGCATTGGAGAAGATGCTGCTGCGGCAGGGCAGGGACGCGCGCTATTCGTATGCGACGGGCGCGGGGTATGTGGGCGAACGGTTCGGCGTGCCGCTTCTGGCGGTGTTCGTGCTGATTCCTGCGGGAATCATCGGGTATGTGATGATGGCGAGAAAGCAGTATGGCATCAGTTTCTGATTTTATTTCCGAGGACACGGGGGCATTCTCCTGCACGGTCAGCGCGTTCCTGCCGCGTGCCGCCATCGTGCCGTTCGATTGCGAGCCGAACGGGCGGTCGGACGTCCTGGTGCGCGCGGGCGACGTCGTGCGGGAAGGGCAGACGATTGCGCAGAGCACCTATAGTTCCGTGCAGGCGACGATTCCGGGAACGGTGGAGGCAGTCTCGGCAGTGCAACTCCCGGACGGAACGCTGGGGCAGGCGGCGACTATCAATTTGGGCGGGGCATTCTCTTTTACGGGGAAGCCGCGCCGCCGCATCGACTGGAATTTCTGCGAAATCGGCATGATACAGCGACTGCTTGCCGAACACGGCGTGGTCAACACATTCGCAGGATGCGAGCCGCTGTGTGCGCAGATACTGAACCTGCACCCGAGAAGCGCGCGCGTGCTCGCCGTGCGGCTTTTTGACGACGACCCCAGTCGCGTGACCGAGGCATTTATCGCGGAGCATCACGCGACGGAAGTCTGCGAGGGTGCGGCGATTGTCGCGAAAGCGATGGGGGCACGCGGTGTCGTATTCGCATACGGCGCGAGCGGGCATGGGGCGACATGGCACGGCGATGCCTCGTTCGCCGTGCCCGTGTGCGAGGTCGTCTGCGACACGACCCGCTATCCGGCAGGAACGCGGCACGATATTGTCGCCGCCGTAAAGCGGCAGTGCAAGGACGAGCCGTTCTCCGCTATCGGAAATCGCGACGTGTACATTGATGCGCCGACGGCATTGGCGGCATATCGTGCGGTCGCGCTTTCCACGCCGCTCATGGAGACCTATGTGCACGTGACCGGCGGCTGCCTGAACGCGGCGGCAATGATGCGCGTCAGAATCGGGACGACGCTGGGCGACCTTGCCGCGCAGTGCGGCGGTTTCAAGCGTCCCGTAGCGGGCATCGTGGTCAACGGCATCACGACGGGCTTTTCCGTGAGCAGCCTCGCTGTGCCGGTCAGCAAGATGGTGAAATCCGTGGCGTTTCTGCCAGCACGGAAGGCTCGGCGACAGCATGACGAGGAGTGCGTCCGCTGCGGCAGTTGCCGGAAAGTCTGCCCGGTCGGTCTGTATCCCGACATGTTCCGCCGTTCGTTCCTGCATGGGGCGGACGCAACTGAGCTGGAAAAGCGTTTCGCGGAGACGAGCGTGCTCTGTACCGACTGCGCGTTGTGCAACGCGGTCTGCCCGGCGCGGCTTCCGCTCAGCCAGATTGCCGCGCTTTTGAAAGGAACCTATAATGATAATGAAGCATAGATTTACGACGGTCTCATTGCGACCATACACGTATCTCGCGCCGTCCGTGCAGACCAAAGGATGCGCCTTCCTGCTCGTGCTGTTGCCGCACGTGTGCTTGCTGTTTCTCACGCACAGTTGGGGCGCGCTTGGCGTGGTAGCGGGCGCAGTGCTCGCGTCGTTTGCCGTGACGGGCATCGGCTGCTGCTTCGCGCGTCCGGGCGCATTCGTTTGGGTCGCCGCGCTCGTGCGGGGGCTGGTCATCGGGTTGCTCGTGCCGTCGTCCTATCCGCCGCTGGCGGTGTTTTTGGTCGCGCTGTGCGTACTGTTGCTGTGCGCGCACGTCCTCGGCGGTTTTACGGACGCATGGGTGAATCCCGTCGCGCTGACGGTGGCAGTCTGCTGGCTTTTGCGTACCGACTTATTTCCCGCGCTCGCGCTTGGCGCGGAGGACTTGCAGACGCAGAACGTCGCGCTCGCGCTTATCCAGGACGGCACGTTCCCGGTAATGGGCGCAGATACGCGGATTACGGCGTTCCTGAACAAAAACGTGTTCGGCATTTTCGGCGTGTCCATTCCCGAGGGCTACGTGTCGCTCCTGTGGGATTCGCACGCGCCCGTTGCGGCATTCCGCTTCAACCTGCTTACATTGGTCACGTCGGTGGTCCTCATCTCCTTTGACATCGTGAGCGCGCTCGTTCCGGCGGTCTACCTTGCGGTCTACGCGCTGCTCGTGCGCTTCCTCGCGCCGATGTGCTATGGCGGGACGGTGGGGCAGGGCGATATGCTGTTCGCCCTGCTGACGAGCGGGACGCTGTTCTGCACGTTGTTCCTGCTGCAATGGTATGGCACGACCCCGGTAACGGCGGCGGGAAAAGTCGCCTACGGGATTTTCGCGGGCGTGGCGGCGTTCCTCATCGTGGGGGCGGGCGGCTCGGGCGCAGGGTCGGCGTTCACGATATTGGTTATGAACGTGGTTTCTCCGCTCATCGTCGCGGCGGAGACGGCGGCAGAAAAGCAGTATCTGCACGCGCTGCTCCTGCCACGGGTGCGGGCTTTCAAGGACGGTCATCATGCTTGAGAACGAGATGAAAGCGGCGCTCAAGAAGTATGGCATCTTCCTCGGCATCCTCGCGGGCATGACGGCACTTGTTCTGTGCTCCGTTCTGCTCGCGCGCGGGTCATGGCGGCGCGGACTTGCGCTGGCCGTGCAGGAGACGCTCGACGCGCACTATCCCGACACCTATGCCGTGGGCAATTTTATGGACATCAGCGCGCCCATCGCCACGAGCGCGGCGGTCTTTTCCGTGCGTCCGCGTCGGGCAAACACGACGGAGCTGTCCGCTTACTGCGTCATCGTGCGGATGCCTACGCTTGCCGGTGCCGCGCCCGCGCTGTTCTTGTACAGCCCGCGCGCTGGCGCGCAGTTTGTCGGTTACGCGCTCGACCCGGGCAAGGCAGCGCACGTCATGAACGCCACCGTGCAGCGCAGTATGATTGCGTACTGGCAGAAACAGGTGCCGCTCATCTTGGGAAAGGCGGGGGTACGATGAGAAACAGAACCATCTATTTCTACGTGGCGGCATCGCTTGCGACCGTCGTTCCCGTTCCCGGCAGGCTCGCGTTCGGACTGCTGATGGTCGTGCTCTTCAATATCCAGGTTGTGACGGGCGTACTGACCTGCCACCTCGCGGCGCGGCTCAAATTGGACGATTTGCAGCGCGTGATTGTCTCGGTGGAGCTGATTGCGATAACTATCCTGTACAAGCAGCTTGTCATGCTCGTGTGTCCCGTCGCCGCGCTCACGCTGGGCTTCCTCATCTATCTTCCCGCGCTCTCCTCGGCAGTCATCGAGTTCTCCTATAAAAACAACGTGGGAACGCTGGCGGAAGACCTGAAAGAAAAGGCGGCGCGCAACGGCGTGTTCTCGGCGGTCGCGCTCGCGCTCTTTTTCGTGCGCGACACCATTGGATTCGGCACGGTGACGTTTCCCGCCTGGCAGCGGATTGCGGCGGCGCATCTGCCCGTGTTTCCGGGTACCGCGGCTGTCGGAGCGTTTCTTGCGACCGTGCCGGGCGCGTTCGTGCTTGCCGCGCTTCTGCTCGCGCTGTATCTGTTCGTCACAGGGCAGTTCGCCAGAATCGCGCGCGCGGGAGGTGGGCAATAATGCTTGCGGCGGTCATTTACTACGTGCTTTCTGCCTCGGCGTTCCTGCTTTACGGCATCGGGCTGCACAATCTGCTCGCGGCGAACAGCAGCTACGGTTCGCTCGTCCTGACGGGCACGAAATCGCTCATCACGGTGACGATGACGGTTTCGGTCTCCTATGTAATCGTCGGCACGGTGCTCGCGCCCGCGCAGCTTTCGGAGCTGTTTCCGCTGGTGGCAGTCCTCGTGTTCGTCTTGTTCTCCGCGGTCATCGAAGTCTTTGTGGGCATCGGCCTGCAAACTTCAATGACCGAATTCGGCGTACCGCTGCTGTGCGTGTTGCTCGCGCTCAATGAGGCGTCGTCCATCGGTGCGGCGGTCATCATTGCCATCTCGTGCGTGGCGGCGTTCTACCTGCTGTGCGGCATCATGTTCGCGCTGCGCAGCCGCTTTTCGCTGTTCGCGCCCGCGCCGGGACTGCGGGTTTACTGCCTGCTGCTCGTGAGCCTTGCGGTTATCCTCATCGCGCTGAGCGCGTTCAACGTCTCGTGGCTCACGCAGCTGGGAGGCACGGAATGATTTTTGCCATCCTGATGCTCGTCGTCTTCCTTGTCGTGGCGAGCGGCTTCGCGTTCTTCTTCTTTTGTTTTTTTGTGCCCGCGCTCAAGTCAAAGTATTACGGCGTGTCCACGATTCTTTCTGCCGAAAAGGAAGTCGGCTACGAGGCGGAGAAAGAGGACGCGGTGCACGGCGACCCGACCAGGCGCGCCGTCATCGTCACCGCGCGGAAAGAGGAGGGCGCCCGCCGCCTGACCTACGCGGGCATGAGAAACTGCGCCGTCTTTCATGCGGCATACAAGACCGAATACCACGACTTCCACGGCTGCGCGGGGTTCGGCGACTGCGCGGCAGTCTGCCACCAGAACGCCATCGAGCTTGAGGACGGCATCGCCGTCGTGACGGACTTGTGCGACGGGTGCGGCGCGTGCATAAGCGCGTGTCCCGCGCGGCTGGTTTCGCTCGTAAAAAAAGACGGAACCGAGGACATTCCGTCAAAAAAACGTTGTACATTTTGGCGTAATTGGTATAGAATGGTACAATCGAGGTTAGGGAGGAGTTAGCGTTGTAAGTTGTGCAGGGTGGGGCGCAGCACTCGTTTCTTTTTATGAAAGTGTTGCATATCTGCATGGCGGTTACGGCCGGTTCTTTGGGCACTACGCCCGCCGCGCTGGAGGAAGCGTACCAGCGTTCATACAAGAAAATCATCTCGTTTCTCTCTGCCAATCCTGCGTTTCGGCTGTCGCTCTCGTTTTTCGGTCCGACGTTTACCTGGCTCGCAAAGAAACATCCCGAATGCGTCACGCTCCTCAAGGAACTTCTGCACCGCAAGCAGATTGAAATGCTCGGCGGCGGCTACTACAATCCGCTGTTCCCGCTGTTGCTTCCCCTGGACAGGAGCGGGCAGATTGAACGCTATACGGCGGAGCTGACCGGCGCGCTCGGCAGGCGTCCGCGCGGCATGACCGTGTACGGCTCAGTGTGGGACAACGGCATCGTGCCGAACCTGCATACATGCGGCATGGAATACGTGCTGCTCGACGCTTCGCTCATCGCGCCGGAAAAACGCACGGGCGTGCCGCTGCTTGTCACCGAGCAGGGCAAGTCCATTACCGTTTTTCCCGTCTTCCGCACGGACGTGCTGCCCGACCAGTCGGTTTCCCCCGCATCCTACCTTGCCGCGCTCAAGCATGAGGCGGAATCTTCGTTCGGAAACACGGAATTCCCCGTGCTCACGCTGACGTGCGATGCGGAGACCTTCGCCGCGCGCTGCGAGGACGGCTGGATGTCCGCGTTGCAGGAAACGCTGCAAGCCAGTGCCGAAAGCGTCGTGCTGACGACGGCGCAGGAATACCGCAGGCGGCACACGGCGGTGCGTCCCGCCTACATCGCGGCGGGCGTGCAGGCGGACATCGCGCAGTGGGGCATCGTTCCGTACACGCCGCACCAGCGTCCGTCAGGCTATCCCGTGACGATTTACGACTTTCTGGAGGCCTATCCGCGCAACCACGCCCTCTACAACCGCGTGCTCTACGTCAGCACGCTTATCGCGAACTACCGCGCCGACAAGATGCGCAAGAAAAGCGCGCGGGAGAAGCTGTGGCAGGCGCAGACGGGCGAAGCCTTCGTGTGCAACCCGCAGGGCATATTCGCCACCAACGCCATCCGTCAGAACGCCTACCGCGCGCTGACCGAAGCGGAGAAAATCCTGCGCGAAGGACTGCCCTCGTTCTCCGGCTGCGTGACGAGCTACGACTACGACGCGGACGGCAACGCCGAGTACATCTGCCAGATGCCGTCCTTCGATGCCTGCATCTCGCTCAAAGGCGCGAGCATCACCGAGCTTGACATCATGCACAACACGGGCAACTACGCCGACAACCTCAAGCGCATCGGGCAGTTTGACCGCGTGAGCGACACCTACGAGCGCGGCCTCTTCGTGGACCATCTCTTCTCGCCCGAAGAATACCGGGCATATCAGCAGGGACAGCCGACGGGAAGCGGCATCTTCTCGCGCGTCGTCTTCGCGCAGGCGGGATTCAACCGCAGGCGGCGCGAAATCAGGCTCGTCGGCACGGACGAATTCGGCGCGCTCTCCCAGCCGGTCACGCTGCGCAAGCAATATGTCATCAACGACAACGGCTTTACCGTGCAGTACATCCTCAAGAACGAAAGCCCGCACGCGCTCAAGGCGCGGTTCGTGGTGGAGTCAAATTTCGCGCAGACTGACTTCTCCCGCGCGGACAGCAACAAGTATGCCGTTGCCGTTATCTCCGGGGGCGAAAAAGGCGATTTGGACGCGCAGAAAACGCCGGGAAGCAGCCCGGACGTGTCCTTCCTTCAGATTACCGACACGGCAAACGACATTTCGTTCGTCTACGAGCCGAACGAGGACGCATCCGTCACCTGTATGCCGCTGTTTTTCCGGCGACCGGGCGCGGACGGCGCGATGCACGTGGCAGGCACGACCTTCGTCGCCGCATTGAGCTGGGACGTTGAGCTTGCGGCGGGCGGCGAGATGGAGAAGAGCGTCGCGTTCACGGTCATCATCCCCAAGAAGCGGAAGAAGCGCAAGCCGGACAACATTGCCTAATCCGCGATTTTCGGGTACACTGTCCTATCCTAGTTCTGGTGGATTTTATGGCTGAAACACAGTGTACGCCGGCAGCAAAGCCTGTCCGCATGGGAATCGACGTCGGCTCGACCACGGTAAAGGTCGTCGCGCTCGACGACAACGACGCTTTCTTGTTCGAGGCGTATGAGCGGCACCGCGCCGACATCCGCAACACGATTATCACGGTGGTCGGACGCGCGCTCGACAGGCTGGAGGCCCTGCTTCCCGAAAAAGACCGGCGTACCGTCAGCCTGCGTGTCACCGGCTCGGGCGGGCTTTCCGTTTCTCAGTGGCTCGGCATTCCCTTTGTGCAAGAAGTGGTCGCCGCGACGACTGCCGTCAGGAGGCTCATCCCGCAGACCGACGTGGTGATTGAGCTGGGCGGCGAGGACGCGAAAATCACGTATTTTGCCGGCGGCGTGGAGCAGCGCATGAACGGCACCTGCGCGGGCGGCACGGGCGCGTTCATCGACCAGATGGCGGCCTTGCTGGAGACGGACGCGACGGGGCTCAACGAACTGGCAAAGGGCGCGACCACGATTTACCCGATAGCCGCGCGCTGCGGCGTGTTCGCCAAGACGGACGTGCAGCCGCTCATCAACGAGGGCGCGCGGCGCGAGGACATCGCCGCGTCCATCTTCCAGGCGGTAGTGAGCCAGACGATTGGCGGGCTTGCCTGCGGCAAGCCGATTCGCGGCAACGTGGCGTTCCTCGGCGGCCCGCTGCACTTCCTTGACCAGCTGCGCCACCGCTTTATCGAGACCCTGCGCCTTGAGGGCGACGCAATCATCGTCCCGGAAAACTCGCAGCTGTTCGTGGCGGCGGGAAGCGCGTTCAATGCCGAGCCGCACGCCGCGCCCCTGGCGGAAAAGGACGGGGAAACCTATCCCACGATTGCGCAGGTCCGCGCGAACCTGCAAAACCTTGTGGGCGCGGAACTGAACGAAGTCGCCCGCCTGGAGCCGCTCTTCAAGAACCAGGAAGAACTGGACGAATTCACCGCGCGCCACGCAAAAGAGACCACGGAAACCGCCCCGCTTGCCGACGCGACCGGCCCGCTCTTCCTCGGCCTTGATGCCGGCTCGACCACGACCAAGGCCGTCCTCATTGACCAGAAGGGACGCATCCTCTGGCGGTTCTACGACGTGAACGCGGGCAATCCCGTCGATGTGGCGGTGCGGGTGCTCAAAGACTTGTATGCCATCCTCCCCAAGCACGCCTACATCGCGCGCTCGGTCTCCACGGGCTACGGCGAGGCCCTGTTCCAGGCCGCGCTCGGCGTGGACGCGGGCGAGGTGGAGACGATAACGCACTACCGCGCCGCCGATTTCTTCGTTCCCGGCGTGGAGTTCCTGCTCGACATCGGCGGGCAGGACATGAAGTGTCTGCGCATGAAGGACGGCGCAATCAACTCGATTCAGCTCAACGAGGCGTGTTCGGCGGGCTGCGGGTCGTTCTTGGAGAATTTCGCGCGCTCAATGGGCATGGACGTGCGCGAGTTCAGCAAAATCGCGCTGCTTGCGCAGAAGCCCGTGGATTTGGGCAGCCGCTGCACGGTCTTTATGAACAGCCGCGTCAAGCAGGCGCAGAAAGAGGGCGCGACGATTGCCGACATCAGCGCGGGGCTGTCGTACTCGGTCATCAAGAACGCGCTGTTCAAGGTCATCAAACTGCGGCGCGCGAGCGAAATCGGCACGAAGGTCGTGGTGCAGGGCGGCACCTTCAGCAACGACGCGGTGCTGCGCGCCTTTGAGAAAGTGGCGGGCGTGAACGTCTACCGTCCGGACGTGGCGGGGCTGATGGGCGCATACGGTTCGGCATTGATTGCCTGCGACCAGTGGCGTGACCTGACCGCGCCCAAGCCGGGGCAGGAGAAGGGCTGGGTTCCGCCCAAGGTCGTGTCGAACATCGCCACGGTCGAGCAGCTGGAGACGTTCAAGGTCGATTTGGAGCTGACGCGCTGCGGCGGCTGCCAGAACAACTGCCTGCTTACGATTAACAAATTCTCCACGGGCGGCACGGTGCGCCAGTTCATCACGGGAAACCGTTGCGAAAAGGGGCTGGAGCGGCATCAGCTTGCGGACGCGCAGACGCTTGGCGGTCAGAACAAAGAGCGCGAGGACGAGGGCGTGGAGCTGCCCAATCTGTTCGACTGGAAATACAAGCGGCTCTTTCAGCACTACGCGCCGTTGCGGCCGGAGGACGCGCCGATGGGGGCGGTGGGCATTCCGCGCGTGCTCAACATGTACGAGAACTATCCGCTGTGGTTCACGGTTTTCACCAAGTTGGGCTTTCAGGTGCGGCTCAGTCCGCGCTCAAACCGCATGGTCTACGAGCGCGGCATCGATTCCATTCCCTCCGAGTCGGTCTGTTATCCGGGGAAAATCTCGCACGGGCATTTGGAGTCGCTCATCAAGATGGGCTGCTCGTTCATTTTCTATCCCTGCGTGCCGTATGAGAAAAAGGAAGACAAGGGGGCGGGCAACCACTTCAACTGCCCCGTCGTCACGAGTTACCCCGAGGTGCTGAAGAACAACATCGACGAGTTGCGCGAGAACGGCGACCTGCTGTTCATGAATCCCTTTCTGCCGATTTACGACAAGCCGCGCCTGTGCGAGCGGTTCTACGAGGAGATGCACGCTCACTTCCCGCAGCTTTCCAAGGAGGCGGTCTTTGCGGCGGTGGAGGCGGGCTGGGACGAGCAGGAGCAGTTCAAGCGCGAGGTGGAGCGCGCGGCGGAGGACGCGCTTGAGCAGTTGGTCGTGACGGGCGGAAGCGGCGTGGTGCTTGCGGGGCGGCCCTACCATCTCGACCCCGAAATCAACCACGGCATCCCGGAGATGATTCACGGGCTGGGGCTTGCGGTCTTTACGGAGGATTCCGTGGCGCACCTGGGCAACGTGGAGCGTCCCTTGCGCATCATCGACCAGTGGTCGTACCACAACCGCCTGTACCGCGCGGCGAATTTCGTGGCGGGAATGCCCAACCTGGAGCTGGTACAACTTACGTCGTTCGGCTGCGGGCTTGACGCGGTGACGGCCGACCAGGTGGACGAAATCATGCGCTCAAAGAGCCGGATGTACACGCTCATCAAGATTGACGAAGGCTCGAACCTCGGCGCGATTCGTATCCGCATCCGCTCGCTCATCGCGGCGGTCAAGGCGCGGCAGCGCAATCCGCGCAAAGTCATCAAGAAGTCTGCGGCATATCAGCGCACGGTCTTCACCGAGGAGATGAAGGGCGAGTACACGATTCTCTGTCCGCAGATGAGCCCGATTCATTTCCGGCTTATAGAAAAGGCCTTCCAGTATTCGGGCTACAACTTCGTCGTCATGGACGCGGTTGACCCCAAGGCGGTCGAGGCGGGGCTGAAATACGTGAACAACGACGCCTGCTATCCGTCCATCCTGGTGACGGGGCAGATGATTGCGGCGCTGGAGAGCGGCAAGTACGACATCAACAAGACGGCGCTCATCATGAGCCAGACCGGCGGCGGCTGCCGCGCCACGAACTACATCGGCTTCATCCGGCGCGCGCTCAACGACGCGGGCTGGGGGCATATCCCCGTCATCTCGATGAGCGTGCAGGGCTTCGAGAAGAACCCGGGCTGGACGTATTCCCCCAAAATGATAAACCGCGGGCTGATGGCGATGTTCATCGGCGACGTGCTGATGCGCGTGCTGTACCGCGTGCGCCCCTACGAGCGGGAGCCGGGCAGCGCGAACGCGCTCTACGAGAAATGGAACGAGAAGGCGACGGAGATGCTCAAGGATGCGTCGTTCCTCGCGTACCGAAAAATTATCCGCGGCATCATCAAAGATTTTGACCATCTGCCGATTCTGCCGGTCAAAAAGCCGCGCATGGGCGTGGTCGGCGAGATTCTGGTCAAATTCCACCCGACGGCGAACAACGACATCGTGGACGTGATTGAGCGCGAGGGCGCGGAGTGCGTCATGCCCGACTTCATGGACTTTTTCTTCTACGCGATGAGCGACGGCGTGTTCCTGCACCGGCAGCTCGCGTTCCCCAAAAAAGAGGAGCGGATGTCGCGCTTCCTGATTTGGGCGCTCGGCTTGTACCGCCACTACACGATTCGCCAGCTCAGGCGCAGCCGCCGCTTTGACGCGCCTGCTTCTATTTGGAAAATGATGAAACTGGTGGACGGCATCGTGCAGACGGGCAACATCTCCGGCGAGGGCTGGTTCCTGACGGCGGAAATGGTGGAGCTGATTCACGGCGGCGCGCCCACGGTGGCGTGCATCCAGCCCTTCGCGTGCCTGCCCAACCACATCACGGGCAAGGGTGTCATCAAGGAGCTGCGCAAGCGGTATCCCGAATCGAACATCGCGGCAATCGACTACGACCCCGGCGCGTCCGAGGTCAACCAGCTGAACCGCCTGAAGCTGCTTTTGAGCAACGCGCCCATCGGCAAGAACCCGGACGAGATGAAAAATGGAAAAATCTGGACACGCTCGGGGCCAGTTGAGCCGATAATACAATATGCGGCGGGCGGGGGCGCGTTCATTGACGACGACCCGGTAAGCGCGCTGAACATTCCTGCGGCGACGAGCGAAGTCTCCGCGTGACGGGTGGAGAAGAGAGACAATGATAAAACGATGTGTTGGGGCGATGCTCCTGCTGCTGTGCATGATGCCGTTGTGCGCGGAATACAACCGCCTCGGTGTGCCCGATTCTACGGTGGTTCGCCGCGCGGTCGCAGACCGCTGGTTTTCTGCCCCGCTCGACGAGCTGCGCCAGATGCGCGCGGAAATCCGCGTGAACGAAATCGGTGAGCGGTTTCAGGTTCGCCTTGAGGAAAATGCCACGGAATTCGTGGTCATCGTCGCACCCGAAGTGCAGATGAAAGTGGACTTCTACACGGAGCACGGCGTGGAGACACAGCTTTCCTCGGAGTATCCCGGCACCGCGGACGGCGCATGGCTGCTGTTCCGGGACACGGCGACGGGCAAGGCGAAGCGAATCCGCTGGTATATGACGCGGAACAGCGACGTGTATGTGCAGTTCGCGCCCGACCGTACCAGGACGCTCGGTGATTTCGTCATTGACGGGTGCTACGCGGCGCGTTCTGTTCCCGTGGGCTGCGTGTTCGAGCAGTTGTACACGACTTCGTTCGCGGACGTGCTCAAGATGACCGAGAATTCGCTGCCGTGGCGGTACGCGGAGATTTTTCCGGGAGCATATACGCCCAAGTACAAGATGATAAACACCATCCGCCGGAACCTGCTCCGCATTTCGTATGCGGAGGACGCGGCGTATGACGAGAATGGCAAGCCGGTGCATATTTCCGACGGCAAGCCGCGCACGGTTGATGTGAGCGAGAAAGAGGACGATACGCTCTCGCTGTCGTCAGCAGGATTCGTCAAATGGGTGGTGGACGGTTTGGTCGAGCCAATCAGCGGGAGCTACACGAAGATGCTGCCGCTCGTGCAGCCTACGGTGGTGTACGACCCGCTCAGCTACGCGGGCATGAAAGAGGCGGAAGAAAGCATCTCATTTATGCTTGACTGGACGCGCAATTTGGCGGCGGCGCGGCTTTCGGTGCAGGCACGCAGGAATTACCGCTACGAGGAATCCGGTGTGGACGTGGCGATTGACCCGTTCAGCGGCGAACTGACGGAGAACGGCATCATGCAGACGGCGGGTTACATCCGCAATTCCGGGTACGCGATTGCGCGTCTGCGCGCGGTGCTGTATGTGCTTGCCGTGACTGAGCCGACCTACTGTTACCTTGCGGCCGTCCGCCGTCGCTACGTGAGCGCGAACGGTTCTGCGCCTGAGTTGTATAAGTTTGACCAGACGGCAGTGATTTTCCCGTATTTTGACGCGAACGGACGCTTTGCAATCACGGTGTTTGAGAACGGAACGGAAGTGCCTTTTAATACGTTCGTGCAGAAATACAAAAATTCGTTTGTGCATCTGGCGCGCGTGCTTACGTCGGAGGAATTTTTTCCGCAGTGACGTGCTGTGCAGGAGCGAGGCTTCGCTCCTCCAGGGCTTGTAGACTTTTCACGGCATCTCGTCTATACTTTTGGTATGCTCGCGGATATTTCGGTAGTTGCGTTTGACATTGACGGTACGTTGTATCCTTCCTGGACGCTCAACGTGCGTCTGTTGCCGTATGTCCTGCGCCATCTTTCGTTTTATCTCAAGTACAACAAGGTGCGACAGCGCTTGCATACGACCGCGCCGCTTGCGGATTTTTACGGGTATCAGGCACGGCTTTTGGCGGATGAGTTGCACTGCGGTGCGGAAGAAGCGAAGCAGCAGATTCAGACGATTGTCTACGACGGGCTGAAACCGTTTTTCGTGCGCAGCATCAAACCGTTCCGGCACGTGCACGAGACGTTTGCGCGGCTGAAAGAAAGCGGCTACCGCATCGCGATTCTGTCGGACTTTCCGCCGGCGCAGAAAGGCGACCTGTGGGGGCTGCTGCCGTACTGCGACGCAGTGCTTGGCTCAGAAGAAATCGGCGCGCTCAAGCCGTCAAAATATCCGTTCGGAATGCTCGCAAAAAAACTGGGCGTGCCGGAAAGTCGCATCCTCTATGTAGGAAACAGTGTCCGTTATGACGTCATCGGCGCGAACAACGCGGGCATGAAAAGCGCGTACTTGCTGCCGTTCTGGCGGAAAATCCTGCATTTAAAGCACCCAAAAGCCGATATTTCATTCGCTACCTATCGTCAATTCTTGCAAATTATGCTATAATACAGAGACAACTTTTTTGGGTGGGTAAAAAAGTGACCGTTCTCTCAATCTTCATTGCTACGGCAATTTCCGTCTCCGTCGTTTTTTTGTTCAGGACGCTAGACCGAGACAACAACAGCATGGAAAAAATCACGCGCTACGCGAAAAAGCTCATGGGTGATTTTGACGAGTATTTTAAAAAGCAGAAAGAACAGCTCAATGTCGTTTCCGCGGACTTGCAGACACAGCAGACGATGGCGAGCGCGGCGGTAAAACGGCTTGCACAGCAGACGGACGAATTCAAGCGGGCAAGCGCAGGATTTGACGAGCAGTTTGCCGCCGTTGATACCATCGGGCGGCAGCTGGAATCGTACAACGGCGTGCTCAACGAGCTGATGGACATGACCACCCGCGTGGAAGAGAACCTGGAGCACATCCGCAAAGAATCCAACATTATTGACGACCTTTCGTCGGCTATTGCCACGCAGAAAAAGACCGTAGATGCCATCGAAAAGAAAATCCCGCAGATTAACGAAAAATTCATCGAGCGCAACAACGAAAGCCTCAAGACGATTTCCACGGAGTTGCTGAACCAGTACCAGGCGCGGGCGGAGTCAATCGACCGCTCCACGGCGGCGGCGGCGGAGCGCAGCGAGAAGACGCTCGCCAAACTGGAGGGCGACATCCGGCGCGTGTATGACGAGGCGGCGCAGAAAGCGGCCCGGCTTGACGATGCGGCGTTCAAACGCCTTGCCGAGCAGATGCAGGGGCGCAACGGACGGCTTGCCGAAGAATTGGACGCACGTGCCAAAGAGCTTGAGATGCAAATGCAGGCAAAAATCGCGGAGCTTTCCAACCACTTGCGCAATGAGACGGAGGCGGTTAAAAAGCAGTTCGGCGATACGCTTGTGCAGGCGAAGAACATGGCGAAAGAACTGAACGCGGAAGTGAACGGCAATGGCAAGATATTGGAAACGCTGCGCGCGTCGCTGGAAACGAAGATAAACGAGGTGCAGACGCGCTACAATCAGTTGTACGAGAATGCGATTGCCGACGTAGACGCAAAGGAGACCGCCGCGTACACGAAATTCCAGAAAATCTCTTCCGACCACGTGCTCGGTTACAAGAACATGGTGGAAGAAGAAATCAAGACGATGCAGAACACCGTGGACGCGACAATCAGCGGCATCGACGAGGACATCAAGCAGAAAATTGGAGCGGTGCGGGACGACGTGAATGCCAAAGTCGCGGGCTTGCAGGGCAGTTTGCAGGCGGCAGAACAGGCAAAGACAGATTTGGAGGCGTTCCAAAAGCAGGCAGACGAACAGATTGCCGCCGTCAACACGAAACTGGCGCAGCTTACGGAGCGGCTTTCCACGGTCTACGACACAAAGCAGACGGAGTTGCTGTCGCTGGTGGACAGCCAGCTCGACGGCTACCGCAAAAATCTCGAATATCGCTTCGGGCGGCTTGAGAAAATCGAGGCGGACGTCGGCTCGCTTGAGGACACGCTGAAACAGACTTTGGAGCAGACGCGCGGGCGTGTCATGGGCGAGTTTACGGCGTTCACGACGGCGCAGACGCAAAAGAACGCGGACTTTGAGCGCATCGTCAACGCGAACCGCGACGATATTACCAAGCAAATCGCGCAGCTTGAAAGCCAGCTGAACGATATGCAGACATCGGCGAGCGACGACATGAGCGCGAAACTCAAGGCGTTTGAGGAGCGGTTCAGCGCAGACCTGCAGCAGCGCGGCGCGCGCATCGACGGCGACCTGAGCGCGTGGAAGCAAACCCATGACGCGAAACTGACCTCGCTTGCCGACGAGTTTGAGAACGCCCGCCGTGAAATCGAAACGAAGCAAACCGACAACCTCAAGACGGCTTTTGCAGACTACGAGGCACAGGTGCAGGCAAAAGTCGCGGAACTTACCGAACGGCTGCGTACCGAAACGGAAGCGGTCAAAAATCAGTTCAATGAAACGCTCGCAATGAGCGCGGAACTCAAGGCGTTTGAGGAGCGGTTCAACGCAGACCTGCAGCAGCGCGGCGACCGAATCGACAGCGACTTGAACGCATGGAAGCAGAGCCACGACGCGAAACTGACATCGCTCGCGGACGATTTTGAGAACACGCGCCGCGAAATCGAGACGAAGCAAGCCGACGAAATCAAGGCATCGCTCGCTGAGCATGAGGCGCAGGTGCAGGCAAAGATTGCAGAACTTGCCGAACAACTGCGCAATGAGACCGAAGAGGTCAAAAATCAGTTTAAGGAAACGCTTGCGCAGGCACATGTGACGGCGGGCGAACTGAAAGCGGAGCTTGAGGGCAACGGCGAGACCTTGCAGTCTCTCCGCACGTCGCTTGAGAGCCAGATGGCTGACATTCAGACGCGCTACAATCAGCTGTACGAAAAGGCGATTGCGGACGCGGACGAAAAAGAGCGCGAAGCCTACACGCGCTTGCAGAGCGATGCCGCGGACTATCTTGCCAAGTACAAGGGCGACGTGGAAGAAAAAATCAAGGCGATGCAGAGCACGGTGGATGCGGAAATCAGTACGGCAGACACGTCGCTCAAAGACAAAATCGGCGCGGTACGGAGCGAAGTGGACGAGACGGTTGCGGGCTTGCAGAACAGCTTGCAGGCGGCGGAGCGGTCAAAGTCCGACCTGGAGGCGTTCCAAAAACAGGCAGACGAGCAGATTGGCGAGGTCCGCGAGAAACTGGCGCAGCTCAGGGAGCAGCTTTCTGCGGTGTGCGACGAGCGGCAGACGGAACTGCTTGAGCAGGTGGAATCGCAGTTCACGGGCTACCGCGAGAACCTTGAGTATCGCTTTGAGAAACTGGAGCGTATCGGCACGGACGTGGACGCGCTTGAGGAGAACCTGCGGCGGGCACTTGAGCTGACGAAGGGCAGCGTGATGGGCGAGTTTACGGCGTTCGCGGCGGCGCAGGAGCAGAAACAGGCAGACTTTGCGCAGCGTTTCAAATCCGACAGCGACGACCTCGCCGGAAAAATCGCTTTGCTTGAAGGTCAGCTGAACGACATTCAGATTTCGGCGAGCGACGACATGAGCGCGAAACTCAGGGAATTTGAGGAGCAGTTCAACGCAGACTTGCAGCAGCGCGGCGACCGAATCGACCATGAACTGGATGCATGGAAACAAAACCACGATGCGCAGTTGACGTCGCTCGCGGATGCATTCGATACCAGCCGCCGCGACTTTGCGGCGAAACACGCCGACGACCTCAAATCAGCCATCGCCGACCAGGAAGCGCGCACGCAGGCGGACATCGCGGAACTTGCCGAGCATCTGCGTGGTGAGACCGAGGCGGTCAGAAATCAGTTTGCGGAAACGCTTGCGCAGGCACATGAGACGGCGGGTGTGTTGCGGGCGGAGTTGGACAGCAACAGCAAGATGCTGAGTACCATGCGCACGTCATTGGAAAGTCAGATTGGCGAGGTCCGCGAGAAACTGGCGCAGCTCAGGGAGCAGCTTTCTGCGGTGTGCGACGAGCGGCAGACGGAACTGCTTGAGCAGGTGGAATCGCAGTTCACGGGCTACCGCGAGAACCTTGAGTATCGCTTTGAGAAACTGGAGCGTATCGGCACGGACGTGGACGCGCTTGAGGAGAACCTGCGGCAGACGCTTGAGCTGACGAAAGGCAGCGTGATGGGCGAGTTTACGGCATTCGTGGCGGCGCAGGAACAGAAGCGGGGCGAGTTTGAGCGGACGTTCAAAGCCGGCAACGACGACCTTGCCAACGGACTCGCGCAACTTGAAGGTCAGTTGAACGACCTCAAGGCAACGGCGAGCGAAAACGTGAGCGCGACGCTCAAAGTCTTTGAGGAAAAATTCAACGCGGACCTGCAGCGGCGCGGCAACAGAATCGATGACGAACTGAACACCTGGAAGCGCGACCTCGACGAAAAACTGGACACGCTGACGGGCGGGTTTGAGAGCGAGCGTCATGCAATCGAGACGAAATACACGAACGACCTCAAAACGAACCTTGCCGACCAGGAGGCTCGCGCGCAGGCGGACATCGCGGCGTTTACCGAGCGCTTGCGCACTGATACAGAGTCGCTCGCGAACCGCCTTGGCGAAACGTTGGAACAGGCGACGCAGATGGCGCGCGAACTGGAGGCAGAGCAGAACGGCAATGGCGAGACGCTGAAAACCCTGCGCGCCTCTTTGGAAAGTCAGATTGCCGACCTTCAGGCGCGGTCTGACAAACTCTATCAGGATGCGGTTGCGGACGCGATGGAAAAAGAGGGCGAGACCTACGCGCGGGTGCAGGAATTCGTCGCTCAGCAGCTTGAGGGCTACAAGAACGCGGTGGAAGCGAGAATCAACGCGATGCAGGGCGACGTGGACGCAAGTATCAACACGGTCGATGAGGAGCTGCGAGAAAAGCTCAACGAAGTGCAGGGCGACATGAAGACGACGATTGGCATCATCGACTCTGAGCTTCGGAGCAAAATTGATAAGGTGCAGGACAACGCGGAAGCGGACATCAACGCCGTTGACGCGCAAGTCAGGCAGCGAATCGA
>JAFLSP010000060.1 GCA_022510885.1 Treponema sp.
GGATTTATCCTTACTGTAATTTTGCCCCGCCACGCAAGTCTCCCCTAGCCCAGTTTTCGCGCCAAATCACGCGCGACCTGCACGAACGCCGGCTCCAGCAGGCGGGGGAAGCGCGCGGCGAGGTCGTCAAGCGCGCGGAGGATGCTTTCCGCGCCGTCCGTGCCGCCGAGGACAATCTCGCAGTAGCCTTTCTCGCGCTCCTGCTTTGCGGCGGTGTTGTGAATTTGGTGGATATATAGTATAGAAGTGTTTGATGCAAGGGATTCGAGCTGCGCGTCGTCGAGGAGCGGCATCTTGAGGTTGCAGACCAGCTTCTGCGCGCGCGTGTCGAGCGGTTCGGCGCGGGCGGCGCGGAAGAGCATTTCGTACAGGGGAATGCCGAGGCTCGCGGCGTAGGTCTCGCTCATGCCGGAAAGCCGCGGGTTTATCTCGATGACGTGCCATTTCCCGTCGCTGTAGGCAAGGTCTACCTGCGCCACTCCCTCCAGGCGGAGGTCGCGGGCAAGGCGCGTGAGCATCGCCTTGAGCGCGGGAACGTCGTACTGCCCGCCCGTGACCGGCCCGATTTTGACGCTCTGCTTGGGGCTGGTGATGCCGTAGCGGTTGACCGAAAAGAGGAACGGGTCGAGCACGGCATAGGTGCCGTTCCGACCGTAGATTTCCGTGCCGAACTGCTCGCCGCTCAGGTAGGTTTCGATGATGCGGTCGGAGCGGGTGCGCCCCGAGCGGAGATAATGCAGCGCCTGCGGGTAGGTCGTCGCCACTTCCATGCCGTAGGAACTGAGGCCGGTCGTGTCCTTGATGACGACGGGATAGGGCATCCGTTCGAGCCGGCGCAGCAGATATGCCTTGTAGACGTTTGATGTTACCGCAGGGTGGCTGCGCTCGCACCAGAACTGCTGCCAGTCGAAATGCAGCGCCTCTGCCACGGGAACGCCGCGCGCACGGAGCATGAGGTGCGTGCGCCACTTGTCGTAGCAGTCGAGCGCGACGGCGGCGGGATGGCAGACGGCATCGATGCCGCGCGCGCGCAGTTCCTCGGCGACCATCGCGTCCTGCACGGGAAGCCAGTCAAACGGCGGCACCCAGAACGTGGCGGCGATGGCGAGGTCGGGCTTGAGCGCGGCAATCTCCTGCGCGAGCGCGGCGGGCGTGTCCGAGCGCAGCAGCACCGTGCGGACGGGCAAAGGGTCCTCCGCAAGCGCGTTCCCCTCCCGGTCGGCAAGGAAACTTGCGGGCAGCTGCGTGGCGACGATGAATCGGTCCTGCGGGTGCAAGGCGCAGAACGCTTCCCATGCCGCCGCGCGGCGCGGGAAAGCGCGCTCCCGCACGGCATCCCCGTCAAAACGGCTCGCGTTCGTGCTGTAAAAAACGACGGTCATCCGCGCGCCCCTAGCGGAGGCGGTACGTTACGCCCGCGCTCAGCGCGAAGCCATCTGCCGAGCCGAACGGCAGCGTCCACACAATCTCTGCGACCATGCCAACTTGCTCGGTCACGTTGAGCGTGAGACCGATACCGGTGTCCACGCCGAACGTCAGCAACGAGCCAAGGCTCTCTTCCAAGGGAACTTGCACCGGCAGCTCGACCCCCAAAAGGACGTGCGGAACGAGTACCTGCGTCCTGTCCCCGAAGCGCGCGTCCCCAAAGAACAGATGCCACACGGCGCTCACGCGCGGAATGAAGGCAAGGAGCATTGTGTCCAGCGATTCGCCGTCCGCATCCACGGCGAGCGAGCCACACCCGATGCCCAGCCCAGCCTCAATGCCAAGGCCTTTCAGAAAGAAGTTGTCGCTGTCCGGGGCGGGCATGATGCCGACCGTCGGGTTGAGCGCGAAGCGGGCCGCATAATCATCCCACGCCCATCTCCCCAAGAAGCCGGCCTTGTCAATATCGAACTGCGCGTAGCGGCACTCGAAGCCGAGCGTACCTTTGAGATATATTCCTGCGTCCTGTGCATACGCTGCGGCGGAACAGAGCACGGCGGCAAGCAGCGCGAGCAAACGTTTTTGGTGCATAGGCTCATTATAGCATGATTTTCCGCGCATGCAAGCGGGGGCGGAAACACGGATAAACCGGGAGGCGTCCTGCGCGCAGCGGCATTTCGCGCTTGCAAAATCGTTCCGTTCCGCTTACAATAAAATCATGCTGCGATTACAGGGAACGGTCTTGCGCGGAAGCAACAACGTCTTTGAGGTGGAGTGCGACGGCACGGAAGAGCCGCCGGACGGGAGTCCGGGGGCGGACGTGCGGCAGTGTACGCTCAAGAGCAAGCGGCTCAAACTTGACGAGCGGCAGTACAATCCCCTCGCGCCGGGAGACCGCGTGGAGGTGGAGTGCGGTGAGGAGCGGGACGGCAAGGGGCAGATTACCGCCCTCCTCCCGCGCAAAAACGCCTTTATCCGCTGGAACGTCAAGGGGCGCGCCCCGCAGCTGCTCGCGGCGAACATCGACAACCTGTTCTTGGTGACGACTCCCGACGAACCGCCGTTCCGCGCGCGCTTCATCGACCGCGAGCTTGCGCAGGCGGAATGCCAGCACATCGAGCCGGTCATCCTCGTGAACAAGTACGACCTGCCCGCCGCGCAGGACGACGACTTTCAGAACCGGCTTTCGATTTGGGAGGAGCTCGGCTACCGCGTCATCCGCGCGTCGGCGCACAGCGGCGAGGGCATGACGGAGCTTGCGGAGCTGATGCTCGGCAAGCTGAGCGCGTTCGTCGGGCAGTCGGGCGTGGGGAAATCAAGCCTGATAAACGTGCTCGACAGCAGCTGCGTGCTCAAGACGGGGAGCCTTTCGTGCAAGTACGGGCGCGGCACGCACACCACCACCAAAGGCTCGCTCATGCACCTCCATATCAACGAATCGCTCGTGGGCGGGCTGCTCAACGCAACTGCCGACATCATCGACACGCCGGGCGTGCGCCGTTTCGTCCTGCACGGCATTCCCGCGCAGGATTTGGCGCTGTACTTCCGCGAGATGCGCGCGCTCGTGGGGCAGTGCACCTACGGCATGAAATGCACGCACACCGCCGAGAACGGCTGCAAGATTCTGGAAGGCATGTACGGGGGCGCAATCAGCGAGGAACGCTATGACAGCTGGCGGCGCATCAGCGAGGAAATCCGCACGGGGAACTGGAGCGACTAGCCGTGCACCGACAGACACTCGCCGAGCTTGCCTTCTATCAGATTCGGGACGAGGCCGCCGCGTTCTGCGCGAGCGAGGAAGGGCGGGCTGCCTTTGCCGAGCGCGAGCCGCTGACCGACGACGAGGAAATCGAGCGGCTCAAGTCCTGCGCCGCCGCCTGGACGCATATCCTGCACACGGCAAAGACAACGCCGCTTCCGCCGTGGCAGCCGATTCATGCGTTTTTGCCGCTCGCGCAGACAGACGGCGCGACGCTTGCACTGACGCAACTTGCCGCGCTCGCCGGATTTTGCCGCTCCGCGCAGAACGCTTGTGCCGTCATACAAACCGCCGCGCGGACGGCGGACATTCCGTGCCTCACCGCGCTTGCGGAAAGCATCCCGCTTGCAGAACTGACCCATGCCGAGGCGGACATCAGCCGCCTCATCGACGAAAACGGACAACTCAAGGACGTGCCCGCGCTGCGCGCCATCCGCGCAGACATTGCCGCGCTCCGTGCGGACATCTCCGCCGCGTTCAAGGCATACACGGGCGACGTTACGCTCGCCGCCGCACTTGAATCCACCGTTCCCGCGTTCCGCGCCGGCCGCCAGTTGCTTGCCGTCCGTGCCGACCACAAGAACAAAGTCCGCGGCATCGTGCATGAGGTGAGCCAGTCGGGGCAGACGCTCTATGTTGAGCCGGAAGATGTCGTGCGCAAGCACAATGCGCTGACGGAAGCGGAATTCCGATTGCAGGCAGAAATCCGCAGACTGCTCGCCGCGCTCACCGCGTGCCTGCGCCCCCTCATTCCCGCCTTTTCCGCCGCGCTCAAAACAATGACGCTCCTTGACACGACGCTCGCCGCCGCACGGTGGGGCATGGAGAACCGCTGCACGTTCGCGCTCCCCTGCGGCAAGCTCCCGCCGCTGCTCATACAGGCGCGTCATCCGCTCCTGCGCGAGCATGCCGTTCCGATTGACATCAGATTTATGGAAGGAAAGCGCGTCCTCATCATCACCGGCCCGAATACGGGCGGAAAGACCGTCACGCTCAAGACGTTCGCCCTGCTCTGCCTGCTCAACCAGGCGGGGCTGCCCGTGCCCGCCGCAGACGGCACACGGCTTCCGCTGTTCAGCAACGTGTTCGCGGACATCGGTGACGAACAGAGCATTGAACGCTCGCTGTCCACCTTCGGCGCGCACCTAAAGCACATTGCCGCCGCGTGCGCCCACGCCGACCGCCACAGCCTCGTGCTGCTCGACGAACTGGGAAGCGGCACCGACCCGCAGGAAGGCGGCGCAATCGCCATGGCGGTGCTCGACACGCTGCTGCGCACGGGCGCGTTCCTGCTCGTCACCACGCACCACGGCATCCTCAAGAACTACGGCTACACGAACCCGCACTGCGTCAATGCCTCGGTGGAATTCGACGCGGACACGCTCGCCCCCACCTACCGTCTGCACATAGGCATTCCCGGCGAAAGCCACGCGCTCGACATCGCCCGCCGCAGCGGACTGCCCGCGGAAGTCACGGAAAAGGCCGCGTCGTATCTTGCCAGCGAGCAGGCGGACGTAAGCGCGCTCATACGGGGGCTGACCGAAAAACACGCCGAGCTTGCCGAACGCGAAGCCGCCATGAAAGCCGCACAGGACAAACTCGAACAAAAGACGCTCAAACTCGCGCAGCGGGAACTGAACCTGCGGCAGCGGGAGGCGGACATCAGGCGGCGCGAGCAGAAAGACGAATCCGCGTTCCTGCGCCATGCCCGCAGCCGGCTGGAAAACCTTGTGCGCGAACTGCGCGAGGGCGAAATCACACGCGAAAAGACGCTCGCCGTCAAGCAGCACATCGCCAACCTGAGCGAAGCGACCGCCGCCCGCGAAGCCGCGCTTGCGCAGACCGATGTCAAACTGGAAGCCGATGCCGCCGCGCTCGACCGGCGGCTTACCCAAAACGGCGCGCACGCAAGCGGCAAGAAGAAAGGCAAACGCCGCCCAAGCAATGCCGAGGCACTGGCAAACGCAGCCGTTCCCGCACGGCAGGACGACAGCAAAACCGCACGTCCTCCCCTTGCCGAAGGCGCAGAAGTGCTCATCACGTCGCGCAATATGCGCGGCACTGTCATCCGGCAGGAAAAAGACGACGCATGGCTCGTGCAAGTCGGCTCGCTGCGCATGTCTTTTAAAGAAAAAGACATTGCGCCCGCCGCGCCCGCGCCGCAGCAAAAACCGTCCGTGAGCGTGGAACTTGCCGCCGAAAACGTCCTTTTTGACCCGGACAGCGCGGCAGAAAAACCCGTGTTCGAACTGCGGCTGCTCGGCCTGCGCGCGGAGGAGGCGATACAACGGCTCGAACGGCAGCTCGACCTGTGCGCCATGCACGGTTTCCGCGCGTTCAGCGTCATTCACGGCAAGGGCGAGGGCATCTTGCAGCAGGCGGTGCAGGACTACCTTTCCGCCTACCCCGGCGTGGAGGAATTCCACTTTGCCAGCCCCGAGGACGGCGGCACGGGCAAGACCTACGTGACGCTCGCATAATTTTTTATAATTTTCACACCCCGTCTGCTTGACACGAGCCGCCGATGTCTGCTATGATAGCGACTGTCAGTTACATGGTGTCTGTAGCTCAGCGGTAGAGTTCCAGATTGTGGATCTGGCTGTCGTGGGTTCGAGACCCACCAGACACCCTCCCGCTCTGCTGGGGCGAGTAACCGAAAGAATGCGTTCGTAGCTCAACTGGATAGAGCAACGGACTTCGAATCCGTAGGTTGCACGTTCGAGACGTGTCGGACGCAAAGTTGGACGGAGTTATACTGACGGTCGCAAGACCATCCATCACGGGCGACTAGCTCAGCTGGTAGAGCAACAGACTCTTAATCTGTGGGTCCGGGGTTCGATCCCCCGGTCGCTCAAGAATCGGACAAGAACCGAACGTACCGTTCCCTCGGTTCGCCGCTGCCGATACGACACGCGAGAGTGGTGAAATTGGCATACACGCTAGATTTAGGTTCTAGTGCTTCGGCGTAAGGGTTCAAGTCCCTTCTCTCGCAGAGTTTTCTCCTTAAACCACATACGTTTTCTTTCACGAGCAATTCTGATTTTATCTCTTTTTTTCATACAAGAAATAACGGTTTGTCGGTTTGTCCTGTACAGGGCTTCAAGATGAAACTCGGTCGCCGTAACGCAAAAAGAGGGCGAGACTCACGGCATCAAGGAGTCTAACGGAACGCAACGGCATCCGCCTGCCTTGCCGTCGTTGTGGATAAAACACCGCGTCACCCCCTTGACATTTTTTTCATCTTTCTCCATAATTACCTCACAACGTGCGGGAATAGCTCAGTGGTAGAGCGCCACCTTGCCAAGGTGGATGTCGCGGGTCCAACTCCCGTTTCCCGCTGGCTTTCTTCTGCGCAAGAATCAATTTTGCGGGAATAGCTCAGTGGTAGAGCGCCACCTTGCCAAGGTGGATGTCGCGGGTTCAACTCCCGTTTCCCGCTCTAATTGAAGCGATTTGGAGCAATCTAAATCGCTTTTTTTTACTACACATCGCTTTAAGGGGTGAAACCGTGAAAGTCACCAAAGAAATCGAAAAACTTGAGCGTTCGGCCGTCAGGCTGACCGTCACCATTGCGAAGCAGGACGCAGCGGACTGTTACAAGGAGACGCTCGGCAAGTACGCCAAGCAGGCGCAGATTCCGGGCTTCCGCAAGGGGCACGTGCCCGCAGGTGTCCTGGAGCGCAAATTCGGCGGCGCGGTCAGGCAGGAAGCGGCGGCGGAACTCATCGACAAGTCGCTCAACGAGATTTTTGCGGATGAACAGGAAAGCGCGAACCGCCCGCTCCCCTATGCACAGCCGTCGCTGGAAAAGATGCCCGAACTTGATACGGAAAAAGAATTCACCTATACCGTCACCTACGACGTGTTCCCGGCGGTCACGGTTGACGAAAAGGCATTGGGCAGCATCACGATTGCGGAGCCGCAGTGCACGATTACCGACAAGGACGTTGAGGACGAGCTGAAGGCGATTCAAGAGCGCAACGCGACGGTCATCGACAAAAAGGACGGCGAGGCGGCGGAAAAAGACAACATCGTCACGGTCAGCCTCGTGGAGCTGGGCGACGGCGGCGCGGAAATCGCGGACACCAAGCGCGACGGCTACACGTTCACCATCGGCGGTGCGGGGAATGTGTACCAGATTGATGATGAACTTGTCGGCATGAAGGTGGGCGAAACCAAGGAAATCACCAAGAAATACAAGAAAGACGACGCGGACAAGGAGCGCGCGGGAACGACAAAGACGTACCGCGTGACCGTCACGCAGATTAAGGTGCGCGAGCTGCCCGCGCTTGATGACGAGCTTGCGCAGGACGTGAACGAGAAATGCCATACGCTCGCGGAGCTGAAGGCGGACATCAAGAAGAACCTCACCACGTCGTTGGAACGCCGACTGAATGACATCAAGAGCAACGCACTGCTCACGCAGTTGATAGAGAAAACTCCGTTCGACATCCCGGCGAGTATGCTGCAAGCCGAACTTGACGGACGGTGGCGCATGATGGCACAGCAGTTCCAGACCACGCCCGCAGATTTGGAGCGCATGATTACGGCATCAGGGCAAAAGAAAGAAGATATGCTCAAGGAATGGACGGGCGACAGCGAGAAGATGCTCAAGAGCAGGATTATCGTGGACACTTTGCTGCGCGAGCGCAACATTTCCGTAACGCCGGAGGAGATTGAGGCGCAATATGCCAAAATCGCGGAAGGCAACGGGATGTCCGTAGAGGACGTAAAGAAGCACTATGCGGATGCCCGCTCAAAGGAGTATCTTATAGATGATACGAAAGAGCAGAAGTTGTACGCGGAACTGTTCAAGCAGGTGAAAGTGACCAAAGGCGACAAAGTGACGCTGGCAGACCTGTACAAGCAGCAGTAACGGCAGGCAAAGCGGGATGTTCCTTTCGTAACGACGCAGAACATTCCGCTTTTTTGTTTCGCGGCAGCC
Organism: Treponema sp.; assembly: GCA_022510885.1. Lineage (GTDB taxonomy): Bacteria > Spirochaetota > Spirochaetia > Treponematales > Treponemataceae > Treponema_D. The sequence goes on from JAFLSP010000060.1 coordinate 8,130, forward strand.
GCACGCCGCAAGGAGAACACATGGACGAAACGATGGACAGTTACTATATGCCCCACGTCATCGAGCGCAGTGGGAATGGCGAGCGCTTCTACGACATCTACTCGCGCCTTCTCAAAGACCGCATCATCTTCCTTGACGGCGAAATCCACGACGTGAACGCGGATTTGGTGGTGGCGCAGATACTCTTCCTTGAGTCGGAGAACCCCGAAAAGGACATCAGTCTCTACATCAACTCCCCGGGTGGAAGCGTGACGGCAGGTCTGGCGATTTACGACACGATGCAGTACGTCAAGTGTCCTATTCAAACGATTTGCATGGGGCAGGCGGCGTCGATGGCGGCAATTCTGCTCGCCGGCGGAACGCAGGGCAAACGCTACGCGCTCCCCTCAAGCCGCGTGATGATTCATCAGCCCTGGGGCGGCGTACAAGGACAGGAAAGCGACATCGCGATTCAAGCGAAAGAAATCCTGCGTCTCAAAAAGCTTTCCATCGACTATTTTGCGCGCGCGACCAAAAAGCCCGCCGAGACGGTGGCAAAGGACATGGAGCGCGATTTCTATATGTCCGCGCAGGACGCACTTGCCTACGGCATCGTTGACCACGTGATGCCGTTCCGCAAGGACGCGGCACAGGACAAGGAGGGCGAACAATGAGAGGTTTCAGGAACGACACCCAGTACTGCTCGTTCTGCGGCAAGCCCGCGAGCGAGGAGCGCAGCCTTGTCGAGGCACCGGGGCACACGATTTTTATCTGCGACAAGTGCGTCGCCGTCTGCCAGAGCATCCTCGACCAAAAGCAGAAAGCCCCCACGCCAATTGACATGGCGGAAGTCCCCTCCCCGCGCGAGTTCAAGGAATACCTCGACCAGTACGTCATCGGGCAGGACTACGCCAAGAAGGCGCTCTCGGTCGCCGTCTACAACCACTACAAGCGGATGTCCTCCGTGCAGGGCGCGAACACTGACGTGAAGATTGAGAAATCGAACGTCCTGCTCATCGGTCCGACGGGAAGCGGGAAAACGCTGCTCGCGCGCACGCTCGCGGAGAAACTGAAAGTGCCTTTCGCCATTGCCGACGCGACCACCCTCACCGAGGCGGGCTACGTGGGCGAGGACGTGGAGAACGTGCTGCTCAAGCTGATTAACGCCGCGGACGGGAACATCCAGGCGGCGCAGCGCGGCATCATCTTCATCGACGAAATCGACAAAATCGGGCGCAAGAGCGAGAACACGAGCATCACGCGCGACGTGAGCGGCGAGGGCGTGCAGCAGGCGCTGCTCAAAATCATCGAGGGAACGAACGCCTCCGTGCCGCCGCAGGGCGGGCGCAAGCATCCCAACCAGGAGATGATTGAAATCGACACGACGAACATCCTCTTCGTGCTCGGCGGTGCTTTCGTCGGCCTGGACAAAATCATCGAGCAGCGCATCGCCGACCACTCCATGGGCTTCGGCAGCAACGTGGGACAGATGAGCGAAGAGGAGCGCATGGAACTTTTGAACCAATGCACGCCCGATGACCTTGTGAAGTTCGGCCTTATCCCCGAACTTATCGGGCGCATGCCGATTACGGTCGCTCTCAAGGAACTGACAAAGGCAGATTTGAAGCGCATCCTGACCGAACCGAAGAACGCGATTACCAAGCAGTTCAAGGCATCGTTCGCGATTGATGACCTTGACCTGACCTTCACCGACGACGCGCTCGACGAGATTGCCGGCATCGCGATTAAGCAGAAAACTGGCGCGCGCGGTCTGCGCGCCATCGTGGAGAAGATGCTGATGGACTTGATGTACGAAGCCCCGAGCATCAAAGGCAAGAAGCGGCTTGAGGTGACGAAAGATATCGTGCGCAACAAGGCGAAACTTGATTTGAGCAAACTGTTGATTGAGCAGAAGTCTGC
>JAFLSP010000061.1 GCA_022510885.1 Treponema sp.
AACGGATACTCGGAAAATGAACAAAAAGTTTACTTTAAATCTGCCGCTGAAAGTTATCCTCACGGAGACGGGAACGTCCCATTTTTTCAACGCGAACAAGAAGCTCCTGCGCTTCAAGCTGGCGGACGGCACCGAGGAGTACGGCATCTCGCTCGACCAGTTTTCCCCGCAGTCAATCCAGAACATGATTCTGGTGGACTATATCTCCAAAATCGAAATTTCCCTGTCCGACTTTGTGTCCGTGCGGCAGGAGGTGATGGACCTGTCGAAGGTCATCGCCTATTCCGTGCTGTACAAGCAGTTTGACCGGCAGGTGTTTGCCGAGATTGTCAAGTGCGACTGCGTGAAGAAGCACAACCGCGCCAATCCGTCGCAGGTCATCGATGAGCATTCGCAAATCGCCGACCGTCATCTGCGCCTGTACCTGGCGCAGATGGACACGGCGATTCAGTCGTCGCGCAAGAGCATCCTTGACTCCATCTGGAAGTCCATCATGGAGAACCGGGAATTCTCGTCCGAGGAGAAGAACATCTACCTGCTGATGACGGAGAAATTCCTGAACCGGCTCAGCCTGCTGAACTGGTATATCATCACCAAATTCTGCCGGGCGGAAGGCTTCCAGGAGATGACGTCGGCAATCCGTCGTCTGCTCGCGGAATACATGGACAAGTCGAAAATTGCCGAATATATCGCCATTTTGGTCATGGAGCTTGCGCTGAGCAGCGAGAGCACGAATATGCGCAAGGAAGCGCGGAATATGTATCCCGACGTGACTGACGTTGACGCGCTTATCCTTGACCCCGAGGTGCGGACAAAGGTCATGGCGGAAATGACGCGCAAGCACAAGCAGGTATACCTTTCGTGGAAGCTCGGCGGCGGCGTGACGGCAATCGGCAAGCAGGGGCGGCTTCAGGTGATGCTCTACAACCAGGACGACGAATTTCAGGAGATGAAGGCGACGATTGAGTCGAAGTCCGCGTCCGACCTGAACCGAAAAAGTCTGATTGACTTCTACCGGGAGCTTCCTGAAGACGCGCAGGGCACGGATTTGGGCATGTACTATTTCTCCTACCTTGACGATGCCTGCAAGAAAGTGAACGTCAAATTTGAATCCATCGTCAATCAGTTCTCTGCCAGCGACTTGATGGTCATCACGCTCAATTTCAATTTTTAGGACAATGCGCGGCGTTCGGGCTTTTTTGCGGCGGTGCGCCGTCTTTGTATGCGGCATATTCTGCTTTATCGCTGTTTCCTGCGCGGATTCTGAGCCGCGCGTCGTGTCTGCCAAAGGGTCGGTGGTTTTTGACTACGCTTCGGAGGATTCGTTTCCTGTCGCGCGGCTTGCCGTGTTCGTGCAGACGGAAAGCGAGGTACGGCGCGTGTCATCCGTGCAGGTGGACAGCCGCGAGTCGGGCTACCGTTGGCACATCAGCGCACCCAGGATGTTCAAGAGCGGCGACAGGCAGTGGGTGTGCTATACCAATCTGCTTCCCCCGGAACACGACCGTGTTCCCCAGGGCGCGTATGACGTGCGCTACATCGACGCGGCGGGCGAGGAGGCGGAGGCGGGTTTTACGATTGCCTACGCGGAGCGGTTGCTCCGCACCAAAGCGGACGGCGTGAGCGCGGAACTTCCTGCCGCAGCGGAGGAGTCGGTCGCGCTGTACGACGCAGACGACGTGCTCATCTATTTTGGCAGGCGCAAGGACAGCTGGAACGAGCGCTCGGGCATTCTGCGCGATTATGGCACGGCGGCATATCTGCGCCGCTGTATTTCCGCTGACGGGGAGCGCGTGGTCTGCTTGTTGCCCGCTGAACCGCTGCTCGCGCGAACCAAGAAGGTGAGGGGCGATGAGTGAGCATCTGATTGACGGCGGGCAGGAACAGCCGCCCTTGCGCCGTGAAATCCGCACCTTCGTACTGCGTTCGGGGCATTTTACCAACGCGGAGCGCAAGCATTACGAGGAACTGCGCGGCGATTTCTGCATTCCTTATGAGCAAAACTTGCTTGATTTTCGCACGGTCTTTGGCAATGACCATCCGACCGTGATTGAAATCGGCTTTGGCATGGGAAAGGCGACGGCAATCATCGCGCAGCAAAATCCAAGCATCAACTATATCGGCATTGAGGTGCACAAGCCCGGGGTGGGGAAGTTGCTCGGCGAGATTCGCGCGCGTGGCCTTGCGAACCTGCGCATCATCGAGCATGATGCGATGGAGGTGCTTGCCGACCAGATTGCGGACGAGTCGGTCGCCGCGTTCCATGTCTTTTTTCCCGACCCGTGGCAGAAGAAGCGCCACTGCAAGCGCCGCCTCATCCAGCGTCCGCGCACCGACTTGCTCGCAAAGAAACTGGTCAGCGGCGGCTATCTCTATTTTGTGACGGACTGGCTTCCCTATGCCGAATTCGGCCTTGCGGAGCTTAGGGCAACGGTCGGGTTGAAAAACCGCTACGAGGGATTCGCGCCGCGGCAGGACTGGCGGCCGGAGACGCGCTTTGAGCAGAAGGGCGTGGACGCGAACCGCGTGATAAGTGAAGTGCTGTTCGAGAAACGATGATGGCAGATTTATTTGACATAGACAAGGAGGCTGCTGTCAGCGAACTGGCAGGGCGCATCAAGGCGTATCAGGATGCCTACTACAACGGCGAGGGCGTGATTTCGGATGCGGAATTCGACGCGCTGTGGGACGAACTGAAGGCGCGCGACCCGCAGCATCCGCTCCTGCAGCGCGTGGGCGCGGACAGCGGCACGTTCCCCAAGCGCGCGCACGTCATGCCGATGGGAAGCCAGGAAAAGGCGGCGAACCCCGAGCAGTTTTTGGCATGGGCGAAAAATCATCAGTATGATGAGTATCTGGTCGAATACAAGCTGGACGGCGCGTCGCTTGAGCTGCAATATGCGCACGGCGCGCTTGTCTGTGCGGTGACGCGCGGTGACGGCACGGTAGGCGACGATGTGACGGCGAACGCGCGGAAAATGCGGGGTGTGCAGGCGGCGTTGTTCGACGAAAACGGAAAAAACGTCGATTTTACGGGCGGCATCCGGGGCGAAGTGATTATGACCCACGCCGTCCACCGGCAGCACTACGCGGACAAGGCGAACTGCCGCAACGCCGCGAACGGCCTGATGAAGCGCAAGGACGGCGTTGGCTGTGAGCATCTGGTGCTGATGACCTACGACGCTTTGGCGACGGAGGGCGAAAGTCCCTTTGCCGATGAGGAAGAGAAAATCCGGTGGCTCGCGCGTATGGGCTTTGCGACGAGCGAACTGAAAATCTGCCCGACCGCGCAGGACGTGATTGACTACCGCGCCGAAGTGATGGAGACGCGCGGGCAACTGGATTACGACATCGACGGCCTGGTCATCAAGGAGCGCGCGATAAACCGCGAGGACGCGCTGCGCGCGCGCCCCGACCGGCAGATTGCCTTCAAATTCAGTTTGGAGGAAGCGGTCTCCACGCTGCGCGCGGTGGAATGGAGCGAGAGCGGCGCGACCTACACGCCGGTCGCCATTTTTGACGAGGTGCAGCTGAACGGCACGACCGTACAGCGCGCGAGCCTCGCCAATCCCGACACGATTCGCAAGCTCGGCGTGAGAATCGGCAGCCGCGTGGTGGTCGTCAAGCGCGGTGAAATTATCCCTAAGATTGAAAGCGTTCTGCCCGAAGAAGCGGGGCAAGTGACGGAGGAAATTCCTGTTCCTGCAACCTGCGCCGTCTGCGGCACTGCGCTCGTCGATGACGGTACACGCTTGTTCTGCCCGAACGCATCCTGCGACAAGCGCGTTTTGCATCAGCTGCTGAAATGGGTGTCCGTCATTGACATTCGCGACTTGGGCGAGACGTTGGTAACCGCACTGTTCAAAAACGGGCGCGTGCGCGCCATCTCCGACTTATATACGCTCACGGCGGACGAGCTGAAGCCGTATTTTCTGAACGAGGAGAACGCGGATAAAAAGGATTCGCTCGGCGCGCAGAAAGTCTGCGACTCGATTCAGGCGCGGCGTAACGTGCCGCTTGCCGCATTTGTCGCGGGCTTTGACATCGAGGGCATTGGCGAGACGATGGTGCAGAAGCTGGTGGATGCTGGCTTGAACACGCTCGAACTTCTGCTGACCGCTCCCGTGGAGCAAATCGCCGCCGTCTACGGTTTTGCCGACATCACCGCGCGCATATTGGTGGCGGGCTTGCAGGAGCATGCCGCCGAAATGCGCGCGCTCGCCAGTGGCAGCATCCACGTGCAGGAGGGAGGAGCGACGGGCGCGCTCGCGGGCAAGACATTCTGCTTTACGGGCGAACTGCGCACGATGAAACGCGCCGACGCAGAGGCGATGGTGCGGAAAGCGGGCGGCACTTGCAAATCGTCTGTCACCAAGGATTTGAGCTACCTTGTGACCAACGACACGACGAGCGGCTCAGGCAAGAACAAGAAGGCGGCTGCGCTCGGCATTCCGATTATTGACGAGGAAGCGTTCTTGCGCCTTGCGAATGCCTAGCGGTATTTTTTGCTTTCCTGCGTGTCGGCAAAGGTGAAGTCACCCACAAAAAAGTCGGGGCTGACGGCTTCGGCATTCAGGCGGATTTCCCAGTGCAGGTGCGGCCCGGTTGCCAGTCCCGTCGCGCCTGAAAGTCCGATAAGTTCCCCCTGTTCGACCATCTGCCCGGCTGTTACTTTGAGTTCGTCCATGTGATAGTAGAGGCTGTACAAGCCCGGAAGGTGCTCGATGCAGATGCTCCATCCCGTAGACGTGCGGCTTTCCGCCAGCATCACCTTGCCCGCCGCGCACGCGCGCACCTCGCTCCCCGTGGGAACGCCGTAGTCGATGCCGTAGTGCAGGCTGGTGGACGAACCGCCGCCCGTGTAGGTGAAGACGCGCCGGTCGGCAAAGAAGGACGTGCGGCGCGTGGCGGGGTTCGGTGGCACGAACGCGCCGTCGCAGAAGACGGAATCCGCCGTCCGCGCGTACAGGATTTCGTTCAGGCGGTTGATTTGCGTCATGCGCGTGGCGCTCGTGTCCGTCTTGATGCCCGTGTTCCGCGTGTCGAGCGGAATTGTTTCCGAGACGAATTCTTTTGCCGTCACCGTGACGGGAACGGTGAATTCATACTTCGGCTTGCCGAATGCGGAGAACGTCACCGTGAGCTGGTAGTCGCCCGGCTTGCAGTACGAGGAGAGCGGGATGCCGGCAAGCAGCACGTCGTTCTTGGCGGGCGCGCCGTCCGCGCTTTTGTTGATGAGGTACATCGCCGTCGTGCCGAGCGGTTTCTGCGCGCTGTCCGCGGGGAACAGGCGCATGGTCGCGGTGGACGTGCCGGTCAGCAGGCGTGTTTCTTTGACGCGCGGCTTGAGAATCACGCGCGCGAACACGGCGTCACCGGGCTGTACGGTCTTGTTGTACTGTACGCTCAGGGCGTAGTCCTTGGTCTGCCAGCGTCCTACTTCGGCACAGAGCGCGAGGCAGGCGCAGCATACGGCGAGTAGTGCAGAAAATCGCTTCATTTATTTCCCCTCTCTTTTTCTGATGTCCTTGAGGATGAGTTGCGGCGTTTCCATGCCGTTGAACAGGTTGCGTTTGATTTCATACAGAATGTCAACGACATCTCCTTTGTCAAGGTCGCGGTGCAGACGGTCGCCCTCACCCCAGAATATGGCGGGCCACTTGTGCGTACCGCAGTCAAGCGTCAGCTTGAGGTGCGTGCGCTCCGTCTTGCCCAGTATTTGCGCGTCGGTGATGCGCAGCGACTGCGACATGAACGTGAGCGGCGCGTTTTGCTCGCCGTATGGCTCGAAGCGGTCTATCACGTCCAGCACGTTGGGCTTGAGGTAGGGCGGGGGGAGTTCCGCGTCCACGTCCACGCTGTCGCGGTCGTCGTCGGCAAGTTCAATCGTGGGGGCGAGCAGTTCGAGCGTCTGCTTGAATTCGTCTAGCCGTTCCTTTTTGAGGCTGAATCCCGCCGCCGAGTTGTGTCCGCCGTGGCTCAGGAAGATGTCGTCCATCTTGTTCAGGAATCTGGTCGCGTCATAGGCGCGGCAGCTGCGCATGGAGCCGATGATGGTGTCGTCAACCACGGTCGCTACGATTGCGGGCACGTTGTGCAGGCCGCACAGTTTGCCCGCCACGAGGCCGGACACGCCACGGTGGATGCGCTCGTCAATCACCACGCAGAGTTTGTGCGCGTGCGCTTCGAGGCTTTTTTCTGCGTGCTCTGCGGCATAGACGAATGCTTCGGCATCGAGTTGTTTGCGCCGGTCGTTCAGCTCTACGATTTGGGCGGCGAGCGCGTCGCGCTTTGCGACATCCTCTTCCAAAAAAAGTTTTGCCGCAAGCTCGGGCTGCCCGAGTCTGCCCGCCGCGTTCAGCACGGGAATGACCTGCCAGGCGAGCGTGGCGCTCGTGACACGTTTCCCGAGCAGTTCACGGTGTGACAGCAGTTCGAGCAGTCCCGGGCGTACCCGTCCCGCGTTGATTGCCGCAAGCCCGTGTCGCAGGAAAATGCGGTTCTCGTTCCTGAGCGGCATCACGTCGGCAATGGCGGCGAGCGCGACCAGCTGCAACTCGCGCTCCTCCTCCTGCTCGTGTTTGGGGAACTGCGCGTCGAGCTGCCTGTGTATGTAAGTGACGAATATATTGTAGAAACCTTCGATTTCCGTCGCCTTTGCGGGATTGTAGCGCGCGATTTTTGAGCGCGACTTGAGCCGCACGAGCGACATTTCTGCCATCGCCGGAATGCGCTTGGCGATTTCGGGGCGGATGTCCATCAGGTTGAATTCCACGCCCGCACCGAATGCGGCGGCAAGCATCTTTTTCGTCTGCTCGCCGTCCCATACGAAAATCTGCTGTCCGCGCAGGAATTCCACGAGCCGCGTTCTGCTGACGGGCACGGTGCCGGGAATGACCGTCTCCTCAAGCACGGCTTTCTGCACGAGGTTCTGCACTTTCATGCAGGTGATGGTATACGCCTCGTTCACGGGGCGCACGGTCAGCAGGCAGATTTCCTGCTTGTACAGCTCGCTCTGCGCGAAGCGGAGGGCGCACATTGTCTTGAACGCCACCGCACAGCCGGAGATGTCGGCAAAGGGATAGCCTGCTCCCGCGCACTTGGCGTTCACGATGATTGCCGGCGTGGGCAGCGTCTCGGGCGGATTGTGGTGGTCAAGCACGATGACGTCGATGCCGAGCGAGGATGCGTAGGCGACTTCCTCCGCGTTCGAGATGCCGCAGTCCACGGTGACGATGAGCGTGCCGTAGTCGGCGGCGAATTCGTCCACCACCTCCTTGCTCAGCCCGTAGGCCTCGTTCCCGCACGGAAGCCGCCACTGCGCGTCCATGCCGAGCGACGTGAGCCCCTCGTAGAGCACGGTCGTGCCCGTCACGCCGTCCACGTCGCGGTCGCCGAAGATGAGGACTTTCTCGCCCTCGTCCCGTGCCTGCAAGATGCGGTCAACCGCGTCCTCCATGCCGGTGAACAGGAAGGGGGAGTGCAGGAAACGTTTGTCGTCCTCAAGAAAATACTGGATGTCTTCGCCCGCCGTCACGCCGCGCCGTATCAGGATGGAAGCCGTGAGCGCGTCGATGCCGTAGGTATCGGCAAGTTCTTTGGTGAGCGCGCGCGGAACGGACTTTTTGTTCCACGCCATCATCCGCGGATTTCCTTGCGGATGAGCGGCTCGGCGGGGACTGCCTCGTCGCTGTAGGTAATCGCCTCGTTCCTGAGCAGGGCGAGCGCGGGCGCAAGGCACGGCTCGTCCTTGCCGTACACGTCCATAATCACGTCGCCTTTGCGCACGGTATCGCCTGTTTTTTTGTGCAGCAGCATGCCCGCGTCCGCGCAGACGGATTCGCTTGTCTTGTTCCTGCCCACGCCTAAGTACACGCCCGCAAGCCCCGTCTTGAAGGCATCGAGGCGCAGGAAGCCGTCGCGTTCGGCGAGCAGCTGCGCGTGGAAGGGCGAGCGGCGTTTCCCCTGCTCGTCGAGCAGCGCGTCGGGATTGCCGCCCTGCTGCGCCACGTTTTTGAGAAATCGCCGCAGCGCCTCGCCGCTTGCGACCGCCCGCTCGCACTGGCGGATGCCGTCCTCCTTGTCCTTTGCCTTGCCGCCGAGCAGAAGCATTTCCGCGCCAAGCGCGTAGGTCAGCTCCATCACGTCGGCGGGGCCGTTCCCCTGCAGGCAGGCGAGCGTCTCCTCAATCTCCAGAAAATTGCCCACCGCCGCGCCGAGCGGCGTGTCCATGCCCGTGATGAGCGCGCTCGCCTTTTTCCCCATTGCCGCCGCCGTCCTGACGAGGCTGACCGCGAGCGTCTCTGCGTCCTCCTCCGTCTTCATGAACGCGCCCGAGCCGCACTTTACGTCGAACACCAGCCCGTCCGCGCCCTCGGCGACTTTCTTGGAGAGGATGGACGCGGTGATGAGCGGGACTGATTCCACCGTGCCCGTCACGTCGCGCAGCGCGTACATCTTCCTGTCGGCGGGGACAATCGCGGGGGTCTGCCCCATCATCGCAAAGCCGTTCTCTGCCATAATCGCGCGGAACTGGTCGGGGGTAAGGTTCACGTTGTAGCCGGCGATGGACTCCAGCTTGTCGAGCGTGCCGCCCGTGTGTCCGAGCGCGCGTCCGCTCATCATGGGAACCTGGATGCCGCATGAGGCGACAATCGGCGCGAGCGGCAGCGAAATCTTGTCGCCCACGCCGCCCGTGGAGTGCTTGTCGATGAACGGCCCGGTCAGCCCGTCCTTGCCGCGCAGCGCGATGACCTCGCCAGAGTGCAGCATGCAGTCGGTGAGCGCGCCCGTCTCCTCAAAGGTCATGCCGTTGAAGTACACTGCCATCAGCCACGCCGAAATCTGATAGTCGGGGATGTCGCCCGCGACGTAGCCGTCGATGAGGAACTGGATTTCCTCGCGCGTGAGTGCGGTCGTTCCCTGTGTGCCCCGCGTCCCGCGCTTTTTCATGATGATGTCCGTTGCTCTCATAGTATTCCGACTCCCGATTCCAGCGATTTGAGTTTCATTCCGCAGGCATTTTCTATTAAATAGAAGCAGAGTTGCTTCATCTCCGCCATCGTCTGCGCGTCCACGCCGATGGCACGCACGCGGCCCGGCGGCAGGTCGCTGACGGCCTCCAAATAGGTGAGCGCGCCGCGGCCGAGCACGAGCGGACGCGAGCGGATGTCGGCGCAGTCGCCGCAGACAAAGCCGTTCTCGCCCGCCTCGTATGCCGCCTTCCATGATAGCGTATTTTCCGCGATTGTACTACCCAAAAATGAACTTCCGCACGCCACGCACTGCCGCGTCTGCGGGCGGACGCCGAGCAGCGCGAGATACCGCCACACAAAGCGTACCAACCCGAGCCGGCTTTCGTTTTCGCTTGTCAGTTCCATGCCGTCAAGCAGTCCGTTGATGAGCTGCCAGCAGTCCGCGCTCGACCCGGCGCATTTTGTTTTGACCGCGATTTCCGCCGCGAACGCCGCCGCCCAGCCTTTGAAGAGGTTTTCGCGGAACGAGAGGTGGTAGTGCGTCACGTCAAAGTCCGTGATTTTGCAGGTCTGCCGCCGCTCGTCCTTGTACAGCCATACTCGCCCCCGGTTAAACGGCACGACGAGCGAGCGCAATCTGCTCTTCGGTCCGCCGAACAGCGTCGCGGAGAACACGCCCTCCTGTGCGGAAAGCAGCGTGACTGAACGGTTGCTTTCCCCCTGCGCGCGCACCGCGAGGACGAGTGCTTCTTGTACGGCATCCCTGCTCATTGTCCTTGTCCCCGCGCTGTCACATCCTGCTCCT
>JAFLSP010000062.1 GCA_022510885.1 Treponema sp.
CATCATCGAGCTGGTGAAGACCGGCCTGACCGCCATGCAGCGCGGCAGCGGGGTGCTGCAATAGGGACGCGGCGCGGCGGGGTGTCGCGTCGCGCAGGAATTGCCGCATTGATTTTATGCCACCGTTTCGCAGAGACGGTGGCTTTCGTTTTGCGCCCTAATTAGGATTCTACCCTTTTTTCGTCACGTCCACCCACGCTTTGAAGCCGGAGAACTGCTCCAGCTTCGCAATCGTCATTTTGACGGCGGAGTTGATGTTGTCGGCGGCGGGGAACACAAAGTCGTAGGCGCGGAGGCTCTCGTTAAATTTCGTGGTCTTCGTATACGGCAATGCATCTTGCAAGTTGTTATCGACGCAATTTCTCTGCCAGCTCGATTATTGCCTGGCGCGTGTTCTCGTCAAGGTGGTCGAGCGTGTTCATGAACGAGCGGTATTTTTGGAAGGACTTGAACGCGGCGGTCGCCTGTGTTTCAGCCGTGTTTTGAGGAACGCCCGTAAAAATATGCGAACGAACAAGTCTCGACAATGAGCAGTTTTCAGTGCGCGGTGTGCGCCAAGTAACTGCGCACTATCCCCCACAACCGCACGGCTTGCCTTTTTGCGATAATACGGGTATCATTAAAATATCCTTAAAGCATGAGCCTTGCGGCAAAGGAATTGATGATGACGCTCTTCTCCAAAAGAATGCGGATGCCCTTTTGTATGGTGGTGCTTCTTTTTTTCTCAAAGACCATGTTTTGCGCGGAGGCGGACGGCGTTATAGTCGGCGCGGCGCGGATAGAAGAATACCGGGCGCTGCTCAAAGACAAGCGCGTGGTGCTTGCCGCCAACGCCGGCTCGGTGATAGATGGGGAGCAGAAAGTCCACTGCCTGGATTTTCTGCTCGCAAACGGAATCAATGTGACGAAGGTGTTTGCGCCGGAGCACGGCTTTCGGGGCAACAAGGAGGCGGGGGAGGCGGTTCGCAGCGGCGTTGACCGGGAGACCGGCGTTCAGATAATCTCCCTGTACGGAAAGTCATTGAAGCCCTTGCCCGGCCATTTTGAGGACATCGACATTGCCGTCTACGACATTCAGGACGTGGGCACGCGCTTTTTCACCTACATAAGCACGCTGCATTACATAATGGAGGCCTGCGCGGAAAACGGAATCCCCCTGGTCATCTTTGACCGGCCGAATCCCAACATCGACTGCGTGGCAGGCCCGGTGCGGGAAGAAAATGCCCGGTCGTTCGTCGGCATGGACCCCATACCGCTCTGCTACGGCATGACGGCGGCGGAACTGGCGCAAATGATGAACGGGCAGGGCTGGCTGAAGGACAAGGTGCAGTGCAGCCTCTCCGTGATTCCCGTAAAGAACTACACGAGAAAAACACGGTATGAGCCGCCCATTCCCCCGTCTCCCAATCTGTCAACGTACCGGGCGGTTCGTTTTTATCCCTTTATGGGGCTGTTTGAGGCGACGGTCATAAGCGAGGGGCGCGGAACGCTGACACCCTTTACGGCGGCGGGCTATCCCGACAAATCGTTCGGCCCCTATGTCTTTACGCCAAAGGAAATAAAAGGAATGGCGTCAAACCCGAAGCACAAGGGAATGGAATGCTACGGAATTGATTTGAGCGAAATGCCGCTGTATTCGGACACGGACGGCTTCGACGGGCTTTTTACCCTGGCGTATTTCATGCAGATGGCAAAAAAAGTCGGCTCGGCGCAGGCGATGGTGAACCAAAAGCAGGGGCTGACCCTCCTTTGGGGGAACGACAGGCTGATTGAGCAGATTGACGGCGGCATGAGCGAGGCGGAAATCCGAAAGACGTGGCTGCCGGACGTGGAGAAATTCCTGCAGGACCGAAAGCCCTATCTCATGTACGAGTGAGGTATGTGGCGCGGAGCGGATGTCGCGCCGCTTCCGCCCGTTAATTTAATTTGCCGTTTGCGAAAAAAAGCAGTATATTGTCTATATGACAGACGAAAAAGATACTGACGAGCCGCAAATCGAGACGACGGAGCGTCAGCCGGAAGATACGCAGGCGGACGAGAAGCCCAAGAAGCGGCGCGGGCGGCCGAGGAAAGAGGCGAAGCCCAAGGAAATCAGGATTGAGGTGGACGTGAGCGGCGCGGCGGGGCAGATTGTCCCCGTGGAGCAGCTGCTGCCGAACAAACTGCGCCTTATTGCCTTGGGCGGGCGGCCGATGTTCCCGGGGATTTTCACGCCGGTCATGCTCAACGGCGCGGACGACGTGAAGACCGTGGAGCAGGCATGCAGCGGCGACGGCTTCATCGGCGTGGTGCTGGTCAAGAATGACGCGGACGAGCCGACTTTTGCCGACCTGCACGACGTGGGCACGGTGGCGAAAATCATCAAAAAAATCAACCTGCCCGACGGCGGCGTGAACATCTTTGTCAGCACGATAAAACGGTTTCGTATCCGCCGTGCGCTCAGCGCCGCGCATCCTATGGTCGCCGCGGTGCAGTATTTGGACGACGAAGAGGACGACACCTTTGAGGTGAAGGCGCTCACGCGCGCGCTCATCAGCGAGATGAAAGAGGTGAGCGAGAACAACCCGCTGTTCAGCGAGGAGATGCGGCTCAACATGGTCAACATCGACCATCCGGGAAAAATCGCGGACTTTGTGGCGGCGAGCCTTGCCATTGAGAAGGAGGAGCAGCAGAAAATCCTTGCGCAGCCGAACGTGCGCGTGCGCATGGAGCAGGTGCTCGTCTACATCAAGAAGGAGCAGGAGCTGCTGCGCATTCAGAAAAAGGTGCAGACGGAGCTGAACGAGCGCGTGGAGAAGAACCAGCGCGAATATTTCCTGCGCGAGGAGATGAAGGCGATTCAGGAGGAACTGGGGACGGGCGCGGGCGGCATGGCGAGCGACTACCAGAAGTTCAAGGAGAAAATCGACGCGCTCGGCTTTGAGGGCGAAATCAAAGAGACCGTCTACAACGAGCTGGAGAAGTGCAACATCATGGACCCCAGCTCAAGCGAGTATTTTGTGACGCGCAATTTCCTGGAGCTGGTCTGCGCGCTGCCCTGGAAGGACGGCAGCGTGGAGGACTACGACCTGGGGCGCGCCTACAAAATCCTGGAGAAGGACCACTACGGGCTGGACGACGTGAAGAAGCGCATCATGGAGTACCTCGCGGTGCGCAAGCTCAAGAAGGACAACAAGGGCTCCATTCTGATTCTGGTCGGGCCGCCGGGCGTGGGCAAGACGAGCGTGGGGCATTCCATTGCCGACGCGATGGGCAAGCCCTTCTACCGCTTCAGCGTGGGCGGCATGCGCGACGAGGCGGAAATCAAGGGACACCGCCGCACGTACATCGGCGCGATGCCGGGCAAAATCCTCCAGGGGCTGAAAATCACCAAGACGAAAAGCCCCGTCTTTATGATTGACGAGGTGGACAAGATGGGCGCGAGCTACTCGGGCGGCGACCCGGCGAGCGCGCTGCTTGAGGTGCTCGACCCCGAGCAGAACGTGAGCTTCCGCGACAACTACCTCGACCTGCCCTTCGACGTGAGCGACGTGTTCTTCATCCTCACGGCGAACACGCTCGACTCCATCCCCGAGCCGCTGCTCGACCGCGCGGAAATCATCTCGCTGAGCGGCTACATCGACCAGGAGAAGCTGGAGATTGCGCGCAAGTACCTCATCCCCAAGAACCTTGCCAAGAACGGGCTGGCGCGGCAGCAGGTCAGGTACACCAAGGCGGCGCTCCTGCGCATTGCGGAGGAGTACGCGCGCGAGGCGGGCGTGCGCAACTACGAGAAGTGCGTGGACAAAATCCACCGCAAGCTGGTCACGCAGCAGCTGACGGGCATTCCCGCCGACGCGAAGAAGCTCTCCGCGGTCACGGCGGACGCGGGCGCGCTCGACGCGCTCAAGTCGCAGACCTTCACCGTGGACGCGGGCGACCTGGAGACCTACCTCGGCAAGCCGGTCTTTGACGAGAGCGACATCAAGCGCGCGACCGTCCCGGGCACGGCAATCGGGCTTGCCTGGACGAGCATGGGCGGCGACACGCTGCTCATCGAGAGCATCGCCATTCCGGGCGAGAAGGGCGGCATGCAGCTTACGGGGCGGCTCGGCGACGTGATGAAGGAGAGCGCGCAGATTGCCATGAACTGGGTCAAGTCCTACGCGCTCGCGCACGGCATTGTGGGCGGCGACTGGTTCGAGCGCAACGCGGTGCACCTGCACATTCCCGAGGGCGCGACCCCCAAGGACGGCCCGAGCGCGGGCATCACCATGGCGACCGCGTTCATGTCGCTCCTGACCGGGCGCATCATCCGGCCGAACGTGGCGATGACCGGCGAGCTTGCGCTGGGCGGTCAGGTCATGCCGATTGGCGGCCTGCGCGAGAAGACGGTCGCCGCGAAGCGCAACGGCATCAGGACGATTTTTATCCCCCGGGCGAACGAGCGCGACCTTGAGGACATCCCCGACCACGTGAAGCAGGGCATCACCTTCATCCCCG
This sequence comes from Treponema sp., assembly GCA_022510885.1. Taxonomy (GTDB): domain Bacteria; phylum Spirochaetota; class Spirochaetia; order Treponematales; family Treponemataceae; genus Treponema_D. The sequence goes on from JAFLSP010000062.1 coordinate 4,483, forward strand.
TCTCCGGCGTGATGGAGGTGATGACGCAGGTCTTCCAGCCGGCAAAGAAGCAGGGCCGCGCGGACTACGGATTCTGACTTGCGTTTTCCCTAAACTCTGCTATACTGATGGGTGAGGTACGAATTATGGTACAGTTTTTCAAATGCCTGAAATGCGGCAAGATTGTGGAGGTCGTCAACAAGGGCTGCCCCGTGGTGGTCTGCTGTGGCGAGGAGATGAAAGAGCTCAAGGCGAACACGACCGACGGCGCGACGGAGAAGCACGTGCCCGTCATCGAGCGGAACGGGAACGCCGTCACGGTGAGGGTCGGCTCCGCGCCGCACCCGATGGAGGCCGACCACTGGATTCAGTGGATTGTCCTTGAGACGGACAGGGGCGTGTACCGCAAGAATCTGAATCCCGGCGACAAGCCCGAGGCGGCTTTCACGCTGACGGACGAGACGCTGCTCGCCGCCTACGAGTTCTGCAACAAGCACGGCCTGTGGAAAGCCGACGCCTGATTGCCTTCGTGAGAAAACGGGCGGTGTTCTGCGCCGCCTGCCTGTGCGCGCTCGTCAGCGGCATTTTCGTGCCGCCGAGCCGCGCCTACCTTTCCTACATCGACTGGAACACGCTCTTCATGCTCTTCGCGCTTATGACGGCGGTGGCGGGCTTGGAGGGCTGCGGCGTGTTCAAGACGCTTGCGTTCCGGCTGTGCGCCGTGGTGCATACGGCGCGCGCGCTTGCCTGCGTGCTGGTGTTCCTCTGCTTTTTTACGAGTATGCTCATCACGAACGACGTGGCGCTGCTTGCCTTCGTGCCGTTTGCCCTTTTGCTGTTCGGGATGCAGGAGGCCGTGCCGAGCCGCGTGCGCGCGCTGGTGGTGGTGCTTCAGACGGTGGCGGCGAACACGGGCAGCATGCTCATGCCGACGGGGAACCCGCAGAACCTCTTTCTGTACAACAACATGGGCGTTCCGCTCGCGGATTTTGTGCGGGTGCTTTTGCCGTACACGCTTCTGTGCGGACTGCTGCTTGCCCTCGCGCTGCTGTTTGTTCCCAAGACGCCGCTCGTCGCGTTCGGTTCGTCCCATGCGGAAGCGCGCGGGAGCAGGAAAATCCTGTATGCCGTGCTGTTCGGGTGCTGTCTGCTCGCGGTGGCGAATGTCATTCCCAAGGGCGCGCTCGCGCTCGGCGTGCTGGCGGCGGTGCTTGTCTTTGACCGCGCGACGCTCCTGCGCACGGACGGCTTCCTGCTCGCGACCTTCGTCGCGTTCTTCATATTCAGCGGGAACCTCGCGTCCGTTCCTGCGGTCACCGAGTTTTTGCAGTCGTCCGTGCGGGGGCATGAGCTTGCCGCGGGAGTCGCCGTCAGCCAGGTGATAAGCAACGTGCCGGCGACGCTGCTGCTCTATCCCTTCGTGCAGGACGCGCGCCGTCTGCTCGTGGGGGTCAACGTGGGCGGCATGGGCACGTTGGTCGCTTCGCTCGCAAGCCTCATCTCGTTTACGCTGTATGTCAAAAGTGAGCGGCACGGCGGTTTTTATCTCGCGCTGTTCACGCTGGTGAACGTCGTCGGTCTGCTGACCATGCTTGCGTTTTCCGCTATACTTGCCGCATGGATTCCCGCATGACTTTCCCGCACGATGAGGCGGACGGACTTCCGCAGCCCGGGCCGCGCGGTTCCGTGCGCCGCAACTGCATTTTCCTGCTCGGGCCGACGGCGGTGGGGAAGACCGCGCTCGGTGTGCGCCTTGCCGCCGCGCTTGACGGCGAGATTCTGAGCGCGGACAGCCGTCAGGTCTACAAGGGGCTTGACATCGGGAGCGGCAAGGACCTGGCGGACTACGACCTCCCGCGTGAGCTGGTCGCGCGGCTCAATCCGCCGCTTGCGGCGCGGTGCGGCGAGGCGTATCACGTGCCGTACCACCTGATTGACGTGGCGGAGCTGCCGCGCGAGTACAACCTGTTCGACTTTCAGGAGGATTTTTACCGCGCCTTTGCCGCCGTCACGGCGCGCGGAAAACTGCCCGTGGTCGTGGGCGGCACGGGCATGTACCTTGACTGCATCCTGCGCAACTACGATTTGCTTCCGGTGCCCGAAAATCCCGCCCTTCGCGCCGAGCTGGAGCGGAAATCCTACGACGAGCTGAAGGCGATGCTGATAGCCGAAAAGCCGGACCTGCACAACACGACCGACTTTGCCGACAAGGCGCGCATTATCCATGCCCTTGAAATCAACCGCTACCGCCTCAGTCCCGAATGCGCCGCGTATCAGGCGGCGCGTCCGCCGCGTCCGCGGCTGTATCCGCTCGTGCTCGGTACGACCTTGCCGCGCGCGCTCGTGCGGGAGCGTATTGCCGTCCGCCTGCGCGAGCGGCTTGACGGCGGCCTGATTGCGGAAGTGGAGCGTCTGCACGCGGACGGTGCGACCTGGCAGCGGCTTGAGCAGTTAGGTTTGGAATACCGTTTTGTGAGCGAGTACCTGCAAGGGCGCATTGCGGATAAGGACGAACTGTTCACGAGGCTTTCGCTCGCCATCGGGCAGTTCGCCAAGCGGCAGGAGACCTGGTTCCGCGGCATGGAGCGCAAGGGCATCGCCATCCGCTGGCTTCCCGAATCCATGGACGTGGAGACGCGCTTTGCGGCGGCACTGCGCCTCTGCACGGCATAAAAAAACTCCGCGCCAGCAACGCCGACGCGGAGCACATACAAGGAGCACATCCACATGTCATGTATTGACAGCCACTTTCTCTTCCTGCTCAACCTTGGTCAAGTAGCCGGTGCGAAGGCAGGACTCAAACAAGGCCTTGCTGATATAGTCCGTTTTCACGTCCTCGTAGCCATCCTTATCGCGCACGATGCGCACGACGTATCCGTCATCCATCTCGCGCACCACCGTCATATAATCAGTCGTCTTGCCGATACTTTTTAAAATGTACGTTCCCATAGCAATCTCCCGTCAAACACTGTCTGGTCATACCACTCTCAAATCGCGGCAACGCGCCGCCAACACTCTTATTTTCGGAAGGCTTGCGGAGATGTTTAGATTTTTTTGCGGATATTTTGCGGCGGGGAAGGGGGATTGCATTCCTCCTCGGGCGCGCTGCGGTGCTTGCCCATGATGTATGCCGATGCTCACCTGCACCTCGTCCCGTGCGGTACCTTGCCTGATTTTTCTGCGGATGCGGTATATGCTGCCTGCACCTGCGCGCATGATAGGGACGAATTCTGGCAGCAGCAGGAAGTGATTGCCGCAGCGCAATGCCCGCGTGTGCGTATCGTGAGCGCGTTCGGCATACACCCGCAGAATCCTGTCATGGAGAACGTCGCGTTTCTGGAAGCGCGGCTGCGCGCGGGCGACGTTCGTGCTGTCGGGGAAGCGGGCTTTGACCTGTTCACGCCCGCCTTTGCCGCGCGGATTGCTGAGCAGGAGGCGGTATGGCAGGCGCAGGTCGCGCTCGCGGCGGCATACGGTGTTCCGCTCATAGTGCACTGCCGCAAGGGCATGGAGCGACTCTTCCGCGACGCGAAGTTGCTCAAAGCCGTGCGCGCCGTCGTGTTCCATTCCTTTGCGGGAAGCCCGCAGGACGCGCGGTCCTTGGTGCGGCGCGGCATCAACGCTTTTTTCAGTTTCGGAAAGCCGCTTTTAAACGGCAAAAAGTCTGCTATCGCCTGTGTGCGCGAACTCCCCGCAGAACGGCTGCTGCTTGAGACGGACGCGCCGTTCCAGACGCTCAAGGGAGAGGCCCGCACCGACCCCGCCGACATCGCCCGCGTCTATCGTGCCGCCGCGCAGTTGAAAACGGTTTCCGTGGCGACGCTTGCCGGGCAATTGCGGACGAATTTCTTTTCGGCGTTCGGGGTGTGAGCGCGGTCTGCGAGCGCACGGGAACATTCCCGCTGCCGCATGATTTTGCGTTGAAATTTCAGTCATAGCGGGGTATAATAGAAGCGGGGCATTGCGGAACATCGCACGCTGCGCTCGCACTTTATCGAAAGAAAGGAATATTCGTAATGAAAGAAAGCAAATGGGTTCGCGCCGCCATTCCGGCGCTCCTGCTGCATTGTAGCATTGGTACGGTGTACTGCTGGTCGATTTTCTGTCAGGAGATAGCGGACTACATCGGCTTCTCCAAGGGCGCGACGGAATGGGCGTTCAGTTTCGCCATTTTCTTCCTCGGCATGTCGGCGGCGTTCCTCGGGAACATCGTGGAGAAGGACATCCACAAGTCCTCGCTGATTGCGGCGGTCTGCTTCGCGCTCGGCATGGCGGGAACGGGCGGCTTCATCTGGTACGGCGGGCATCATCCGCACAGCATTGTCGCGCTCGTCGGCATCTACGTCTGCTACGGCTTCATCATGGGCGTGGGGCTGGGGACGGGCTACCTTTCGCCGGTCAAGACGCTCATGCTCTGGTTCGAGGACAAGAAGGGGCTGGCGACGGGACTTGCCGTGGCGGGGTTCGGCGCGGCGAAGGCAATCGCAAGCCCCATCATGCAGTCCATGCTTGAGAACCTCGGCGAGGGCGGCATCTACGAGATGTTCCTGATTCTCGCGTGCGTGTACTTCGTGATGATGTTCACGGGGCATCTGCTCCTGAAGAAGCCCGCCGGATGGCACGAGCCGCAGAAAAAGGAGAAAGGACAGGGCATCATCTCCGTCATCAGGACGCGGCCGGTGCGCCACTACGTCGGCATCTGGCTCATGTTCTACATCAACATCACGTGCGGGCTCGCGCTCATCTCGCAGGAGAAGTCAATCGTGAAGTGCGTCGGCCTCGTCACGGCGGCGGGCATCATCGCCACCGTCTCCGCCGTATTCAACGCGGGCGGGCGGCTCGGCTTCTCCGCCTGGGGCGACAAGATGAAAGACAGGAACACCATCTACAAGCTGATTTTCGTGCTTTCTATTGTATTCACCGCGCTCGTCATGGTGACGGGCGGCATCAGGAACGGCAACGGGAACATACCGCTGACCGTCCTCGTGCTCGGGCTGATTTTCGTCGTCAACGCGGGCTACGGCGGCGGCTTCTCGAACCTGCCGACGCTCCTCTCCGACCATTACGGCATGGGCAGCATCAGCGCGCTGCACGGAATCACCCTGTCCGCCTGGGGCTTCGCCGGGCTGACCGGCAACCAGATTGCGAACTTCATCGTGAACAGCACCGGCTCGTTCACGCTCGACTCACTCGGCAACAGCATCAATCCCGTCGGGTATCAGAACGTGCTGTATTTTACGCTCGTGCTGTATGTCATCGCG
>JAFLSP010000063.1 GCA_022510885.1 Treponema sp.
TGTGCTATAATACGCGCACAAGACGACGTGCGGGACGGAGTCCCGAGGGGGCAGGACATGAAGTTTACGTTTGACCGTGATGCGATGATAAGCGAGATTGCCATTGCGCAGGAGATTATCTCCACGAAGAGCGCGATTTCCATCCTTTCCAACGTGCTGTTCATTGCGCAGAACGGCACGCTCGTCATCAAGGCAACGGACATCAAGGTGAATTTTGAGACGAAGATTCCTGTTGACATTCAGGAGGACGGCTCGACGACGATTTTCTGCGACAAATTCATGGGAATCCTTGCGTCGCTGCCGACGGGTGAAATCGAATTCAGCCTTGAGCAGAAAGAGAGCCAGACGGTCGCGATTATCCGCCACACGGCGAAGAAAATCAAATTCCAGCTCAAGTGCATGTCGCAGGACAAGTTCCCCGAATTCCCCGAGGTGCAGGAAGTGCCGTTCTTTGAGGTGCCGGGCAAGGAATTCAAGGCGATGATTGCGCAGACCTCGTTCGCGGTGAGCGAGGACGAGACGCGCTACTTCATGAACGGCGTGTATTTCGAGAAAAAAGAGGACAACCTCGTGCTTGTCGCCACCGACGGCCGCCGCCTTGCCTTCGCGTCAAAGGCGGTCTTGGGCGGCGCGATGGACTTTCCGCCCGCAATCGTGCACCCCAAGGTGCTGAACATCGTGGCGAAGCATGCCTCCGACGAAGGCAGCATCTCCGTCGCAATCGTGGACAAGATGATTTTCTTCCGCTTTGCCAACTACGAGCTTTCCTCAACCCTGCTTGACGGTCAGTTTCCCAACTATCAGCGCGTCATTCCCGAGCAGCAGCCCTACAGTTTTCAGGTGCAGAAGAGCGACTTGGTGGACGCGCTCAAGCGCACGTCGCTCATGGTGGACAAGAAGGCGGGGCGCATTTTCCTGACGGCGATTCCCGGCTCGCTCACGGTTACGTCGCAGGAGTCGGACTTGGGCGACGCGAAAGAGGAATTCCCGTGCCAGTACGACGGGCAGGAAATCACGATTGCGATGAACTACCACTACGTGGAGGAGCCGCTCAAGGTGATTTCCGCCGAGCGCATCACTTTTGCATTCTCCGAGGCGATGAAGGCGGTTACGCTCCGCCCCGAGCCTGCGGAGGACTACTTCCACATCATCATGCCCATGCAGATGGCGTAGATGCCCGTCCTCTCCGCCTCGTACTGCAACTACCGCAACCTCGCCGACGAGACCATCAGCCTTGTCTCGCGGGAGGTTTTTTTCGTGGGCGAGAACGGCCAGGGCAAGAGCAACCTGCTCGAATCGCTGTATTATGCCGCCTACGGCGCGTCGTTCAGGACACATGCGGACGCGGAAATCATCCGCATGGGCGAGACGGCGTTCAGCGTGCGCACGATGTACCGCGACGAAAGCGAGAGCACGAGCAGCATCCTGGTCGCCCTGGAGAACGGCAAGAAGCGAATCGAGAAGAACGGCAAGCGCGTGCAGGACCGCAAGGAGCTGATAAACACGATGCCCTGCGTCCTGTTCTGCCACGACGACCTGGACTTTGTGGTGGGCGAGCCGGAACGCCGCCGCTTTTTCATCGACCAGTCGCTTTCAATGTATGACGTGATGTACATCGACGTGATGCGCCGCTACAAGCGCGTCCTCAAAAGCCGCAACCTGTCGCTCAAGGAGCAGCGGCACGAGATGCTCGACGTGTACGACCTGCAGCTCGCGCAGAACGGCGTGGAAATCGAGCGCAAGCGACGCGACGCAATCTTTCAGTTCAACCAGATTTTCGGCAAGCGGTACGAGGAAATCACGGGGATTGACGGGCTGGCAATCAGATACGAGCCGTCATGGAAGATGAAGGACAACCTTATCCCCACGCAGGACGACGTGCTTGCCGCGCTGCGCGAAAAGCGCGAGCTGGACAAGTCGCTCGGCACGACGATGAGCGGGCCGCACCGCGACCGCATCCGCTTTGTCCGCAACGGCGCGAATTTCATCCCGGAGTCGTCCACCGGGCAGCGGCGGCTCATCGCCATTCTGCTGCGCGTGGCGCAGGCCCTGTTCTACACGCAGGCCGTCGGCAAAAAGCCTATCCTGCTGCTGGACGACGTGCTGCTCGAACTCGACCCCGACAAACGCCAGCGCGTCACGCAGCACCTGCCCGCCTACGACCAGCTGTTCTGCACGTTCCTGCCCGGCGAGCCTTACGAACGCTACCGCCACAGCACGACCAAAGTCTTCACCATTGCGAACGGCACCTGGCGCGAGGCATGACGCGCGTTGTTGACAAAACCGCCGACCGTGCCTATAGTGAATGCGGGCGAACGGAGACAAGCGATGACAGACAACGACATCATGCGCGCGTCGCAGATGATTACGCAGGTGTTCAAGAACATTTCGCCGGAGGACGTGGAGAACGGCAACCGGCTGCTTGGCTCGTGGCGGCAGACGGTGGAATCAGTCGCGCGCTGCGGGGCAAAACTTGCGGCGCACACGCGCGTGGTCGATTTGAAAAACGGCGTTCTGCTGGTTGAGGCCGACCATTCCGGGTGGATTCAGCTTTTGCAGCTGCACCAGAACTATATCCTGACGGGTCTGCGGCGCAAGAACCCCAAACTCACGATTGGCTCGCTTGCGTTCCGGCTTGCGGGCAGCGACGCGCACCTTGTGGACGGCGCGGCACTGGCGCGGAAAGAGCGAGACCGTATGCAAAGACGCTACGACGCCGAGGACGCGCTGCTGAAAGAATCGGGCTTTGACACGCCGCAGGACGCGGAACGCAAAACGGACGCGCAGCCGCTTCCGCCCGAATTGCAGCATTTGTTTGACAAATTCAAAAGCGAAATCTTGACCAACCAAGCCTAAATCTGCTAGTATATATCCTACGTTACTATTGAGAAAACTTTAGGGCAGGTTCGTTCCGCCCGACACGATAAAGGAGATGTTCCATGAAACGAACATATCAACCGAGCAGAGTCAAAAGAAATAGAAAATTCGGTTTCCGCGCCCGCATGGCAACGCGCGGCGGTCGCATGATACTTGCCCGCCGTCGGAAGAAGGGTCGCAAGAAGCTCACGGTTGCTGACGAAAAGAAGAAATACTGATGCCGCATTCCCAGCGTTTTACGCGCAATGAGCGGGTAAAACGAGCCGGAGAAATCAAGCACATATTTAAAGACGGGAACAGGGTGAGCGTTGCGGGGGCAAAGTTGTTTTATTTGCCCAACAACCTTTCGTTCAATCGAATTGGCTTTCCCCTGCCCCGTGGCTTTGGCAATGCGGTTCAGCGGAACCGGTCAAAACGGCTGAGCCGGGAATCGTACCGCAGTCTCAAAGCGCACCTGAACATCGGATTCGATATGCTGTTGTTGGTGTATCCCGCTTCCGAAACTCCTTCGTTCCATTCGCGGTGCGCCCAGTTCCGTACCTTGTGCGAAAAGGCCGGACTGATAAAAGAACAGAGCGAGCCGACGGCATGAAACGGCTTTTGACGAACAGCGCGTGTCTTTTTATCCGTCTGTACCAGCGGTGTATTTCGCCTTTGTTCCCGCCGTGTTGCAGATACTACCCGACCTGTTCGCAGTACGCGGTCGATGCCCTGCAAAAATACGGTATGCTGAAAGGTTCGGCGTTTGCAATGCGGCGTATCGTGCGCTGTACGCCGTTTCATGCGGGCGGCTATGACCCCGTTCCGTAATTGTGGAGAAAACTTATGGAAAAAAATACCCTGTGGGCAATCATTCTTTCCACCGTCGTGCTGCTCGTCTTTTTTGGCATTCAGGCAAAATTCATGCCGAAGCAGACGGCACAGCCGCAGCAGACTGAGATAACGGAATCTGCCGAGGACGCGACGACGAATCAGTTGGCGGAGAACCGCGCGGTGATGCAGCCGGACTTGATGTCGCCCTTGCAAGAGGTCGAAAGCGAGGTTGCCGAGCAGACCTACACGATTACGACCGACAAGGTGCGCGTGACGTTCACCAATCGCGGCGGCGACATCATCGGCTACGAGCTGCTGGAGCATCTGGACACCGACACGGGCAAGGGCGTGGAGATGGCGGACAACGTTTCCGACAGCAACCGCGCGTTCGCGCTCTCATTCGGCGGGCCGAACAACCTGCCGCTCAACACGATTTTTTCCGCGCATCAGATTGACGACTACACGATTGGCTTTTCCTACACTGTGCAGAAAATGGTGGACGGCGCGTTGCAAAAAGACTGCACGATTGCGAAAAAATATTCGTTCAAACCCGGCGAGTATGCCTTCCGGCTTGACGTGACGATTGATGGCGAACCGGCTTTTGCGGGGCTTGATTTTGACGGCCTTGCCTATTCGCTCCGCACGTCGCCGCAGGTGGGGCCGCACTACAACCGCAAGGTTGACCGCTATGACGTGCGCCAGTTCATGTCGTACAGCGGCGAGAAATACAAGAAAATCTTGCTCGGCGAGAATCAGCAGAAAACCTACGACAAGAATTGGGTGTGGGCGGGCATTGCCGGAAAATATTTTGAGATTTTGGTCATTCCTGCGGACGGCGCGAAGATGTCCGCCGTTGCGGAGTATTCAAGCGCAATCGAGCACAACAACTATGCCAACGCGCAGGCACGGTTCAGCCGCTTGCCCGTGGGCGCGGGGCAGACGACCGACACGTACTACGTGTACGTGGGGCCGCGTAGCGAAAAGGAGCTGGCAAAGTACAACACGGCGGAGAACAACGCCTGGGGGCTGCACAGCCTCAAACTGGGAGAGAGCCTCGACACGTCCGGTTTTTTCAGCTGGCTTGAGGTCATTCTGAAATTCCTGCTTGAGCAGATTTACCGGCTCGTCAGGAACTGGGGCGTGGCGATTATCGTGCTGACCGCGCTGCTCAAGTTCGCGATGTTCCCGCTCACGCGGAAAACCGCGCTCGGCACGGCAAAGATGCAGCAGATACAGCCGCAGATGCAGGCTTTGCAGACGAAATACAAGGACAATCCGCAGAAATTGCAGCAGGAGACGATGAAACTGTACAAGGAAATCGGCTACAACCCGATGGCGGGCTGCCTACCGATGCTGTTCACGTTCATCATCCTGTACGCGATGTACCGCCTCTTCAACAACTATTTTGAATTCCGCGGGGCGATGTTCATTCCGGGCTGGATTCCCGACCTCTCAAAGGGCGACAGCGTTGCGTCGCTTTCGTTCAGCCTGCCGTTCAACTTTGGCAACCAAGTGCGCCTGCTGCCGATAATCTACGTGGTCTCGCAGATTCTGTTCAGCAAGTTCACGCAGAACGGCGGCACGGCAAGCGCGAACCAAACGCAGATGAAAATGATGATGTACGGCATGCCGCTCGTCTTTTTCTTCATTTTTTACAACGCGCCGGCGGGACTGCTCATCTACTGGATTGTGAGCAACGTCATTCAGCTCGCGCAACAGCTGGTCATCAACCATACGATACGGAACAAACAGCCGGCAGCTGTCGCAAGAGGCGGCAAAAAGCAGAAATAAATCGCCCGGCTTCGTGCCCGGCGTAGGAGAATACGATGACATACGAATTCGAGGGAAAAACCGAAAAGGAAGCGATTGAGAAAGCCGCCGCCGAACTGGGGCTTGAGCGCGACCAGTTTGACGTGGAGATTCTGGAGACGCAGAAGAACACGCTGTTCAAGAAAGGCTACGTGAAAATCCGCGTCCACACGCTCACAAGCAGCCAGCCGCACGCTGAAAAGCACGAGTCCCACGCGCCCGTGCACCGCGCCATGGCAAATCCGCTTCCGCAGGACGAGTTCGAGCAGAAACTGCTGGCGTTCGTCTCGGAGACGATTGAGAAAATGGGCTACGAGGCGGGCGTTGAGGTGCTGTTCCGCGAGGAAAAGAAAATCGGCATCAAACTGAATTCCGATTCGTCGTCCATTCTGATTGGGCGCAAGGGCAAGAACCTGGACGCGATGCAGCTCTTGGCGAACGTATACGCCGGCAAACTTGGCCGCGAGGACACGCGCGTCATCCTTGACACCGAAAACTACCGCGTGCGCCGCGAGGAAAGCCTCGTCCACCTTGCCTACACCACGGCGGACAAAGTGCGCTCGTCGCGCGGGTCAATCCTGCTTGAGCCGATGAACCCCTTTGAGCGCCGCCTCATCCACACGACGCTGAACGACTTTGCCGACATCGAGACCAAGTCCGAGGGCGACGGCCTGTACAAGCAGGTGCGGGTGCTGTACAAAGGCTACTGACAAATCATATTGATAGCAATCACCGTGTGACGTTTCGCACGGTGATTTTGTTTTATAAGACGAAATGTGGTATAGCAAACGTATGAGACCAAGAATACAGGCCTGGTGCGCGGCGGGAATGATGGCGGTTGCGGTTTCGGCGGGATACGCGCGGGGCGCGGAAGCACTGCTCCCGGCGGAGACCTTTGCCGCACTGCGGGAAAACGGCGAACTGCACCAAGAGACGCTCGCATTCTCGCTCTGCCCGGACACGCCGCTTGCCGCTGCGGCGGTCGCCGCGTGGGAATATCACGACGCGCCCACGTATTCGGCGGAAAGCCTGTACTATCTGCCCAAGGCGGAGCTGACCGGCGGCAAAAATCCTGCGGAGGACGTGTCGCTTGCGCGGGCGGCCCAGGTCGTGCGCATGATTTCGACGATGCAGGGCATTCAGTATTATTCCAACGGCGACAAAAAATGGGAGACGCTGTACACGCGCGCGTACATGATAGAAAATTCCCGGTCAAAGCGGGCGATTCCCGACCAGACCGACGGCGACGCGGACGGCAAGACCTTCTTCTGCCTGCTCGACGACCATTCGTTCGGTCAGAACGTGTACCAGCTGGACTACCGGCAGAGCGCGGACGAGGTTTCAGTCCGTTTTACCAACGTGGACGCGGTTAAAGTGGCGATGATTACGGGCGTAAAGCCGCGCCGCATGAACATCAACCTCGTCGTCACCGACTGCGGCGATTCATTCCTGGTCTACATGGTGGTGCAGGCGACTCACCCGAAAGTCTCGTTCCTAGAAAAACGCCTGCGCCGCTCACTCGCCGCCCGCGTGGACGCAATCTACGGCTGGTTCAAAAGCCAGTTCTAAAGCGCGTTGGGGAAAAGGAGGGATTGTCCCTCCCCAAAAACCTATGGCACTTTTTGCCGCAATATGCTATGGTTAGAAAATCGCGAGGTGTGTATGAAGAAAAATTTGTGCGCGGCGGTGTTCGGCTGCCTGACAATTGCATTTGGGGGTTGTAATCAAATGGACAAAGAGCTGAAGGCGATTCAGGGGAAAGACGGCGTGTTCGCGGTGGTCGAGACAGACCGCGGCTCGGTCGTGCTTGAGCTGTTCTACAAGGAAACGCCGCTGACGGTGACGAATTTCGTGGGGCTTGCGGAGGGAACGCTCGACGCGGCGCAGGGAAAGCCGTTCTACGACGGACTGAAATTCCACCGCGTCATCAGCGTGGCGAACGGCGACGGGCAGGACTTCATGATTCAGGGCGGCGACCCGCAGGGAACGGGCGCGGGCGGACCGGGCTACCGCTTCATCGACGAGATTGTGGACGGGCTGACCTTTGACAAGGCGGGCTACCTTGCCATGGCGAACGCGGGCGCGGGCACGAACGGCAGCCAATTTTTCATCACGATTGCGCCGACGGAATGGCTGAACGGCAAGCACACGATTTTCGGCCGGGTGGTGGACGCGGACAGCCAAGGCGTGGTGAACAAGACCTTGCAGGGCGACACGATTAAAAAGATAACGATTGTCCGGCAGGGCGACGAGGCGCAGGCGTTCACCGCGAGCCAAGCCGACTGGAACGAGCGTGAGGCGGCCGCCAAAAAATCCGCGGAGGAGCGGACGGCAAAGCAGCTTGCGGCATTCACCGAAGGCTGCACGAAATCGCCCAACGGCATCTACTACAAGATTTTGAAAGAGGGAAAAGGCAACAAAGTCGGCAAGGGCAAGACCGCAACCGTGGAGTACAAAGGCTACTTGCAGGACGGCAGCATTTTTGATGCCTCAAAGGGCTTCCATCCGCAGGGACACGAGGGGCTTTCGTTCAGAATCGGCGCGGGCGAGATGATTCCGGGCTTTGACCTGATGGTGCAGGACATGAAAGTGGGCGAAACGCGCAAGATGGTCATTCCCCCGGCGCTTGCCTACGGCGAGCGCGGCGTTCCGCAGGCGGGCATTCCCGGCGGCGCGTACATCGCTTTTGACGTGGAGTTGATTTCGGTCAAATAGGGCGAGCGGCGGCGTTCCGTCCATAAAAAATCCCCGACAGCATTGTCGGGGATTTTGCGTTTATGCCGTCCGTTCACTACTCGCCAAAGTAGGCCAGCGCGTTCCCGAACGAAATGTCCTTCACAATCTGAATCAGTTTTTCCTCATCATCGGGATACTCGCCGTTCTCCACCCAGCCGCCGATGACGTTGCAGAGAATGCGGCGGAAGTATTCGTGCCGCGAGTACGACAGGAAGCTGCGGCTGTCGGTGAGCATTCCCACGAAGGCGGGAATCATGCCGAGGTTGCCGAGCACCTTTATCTGCTGCTCCATGCCGTCGCGGTGGTCGCAGAACCACCAGCCGCTGCCGAGCTGCACGCGCCCCTTGGTGCCGCCGCCCTGGAAACAGCCCATAATCGTGCCGATTGAGTAGTAGTCCTTGGGGTTGAGCGTGTAGAGAATCGTCTTGGGAAGCCCGCCGTTCTCCTCAATCAGGTTGAGCATGGCGGCGAGGTTCTCCGCGAGCGGCTTGTCGTGGCTGCCGTCGAATCCCGTGTCAGGGCCGAGCCGCTTGAACATCGCCTTGTTGTTGTCGCGGATGGCGTTCATGTGCCACTGCATGACGATGTTCTTCTTGGCGTACTCGCGGCCAAGCGCGAGCAGGATTTTCGTCTTGTAGGCCTCCGCCTCCGCCTCGCTCACGGTCTCGCCGGAAAGCGCCTTGCGCACAACCGCGTCAATCTCCTTGTCGCTCGCGATTTTGAAGGGCGGATATTCCAGCGCGTGGTCGGAGGCGCGGCAGCCGTGCTCGATGAAGAAGTCGAGCCGCTTGACAAGCGCGGCGATAACGTCGTCCGATGTCTGAATATTTATGCCGCTCACCTCGGAAAGCTTCTTGATGTAGGCGGGGAAGGTGGGCAGGTTGATGTTGATTGCCTTGTCCGGGCGGTATGAGGGGCGCACCTTTGTGCTGATGCTGCCGATGGGCGCGGTTCCGGCGGCGATTGCCTTGTGGTATTCGAGCGAGTCCGCGGGGTCGTCCGTCGTGCCGACCGCGTACACCTTGAAATTCTTGAAGATTCCCTTGACGCTCAGGTCATCGCCCTTGAGCAGTTCGTTCGCCTTTTCATAAATCTTTGGCGCGCTCTTGACCGTCAGCGGCTCCTCAATGCCGAAATAGCGCTGAAGCTCCAGGTGCGTCCAGTGGTAGAGCGGATTTCCGATGAGGTTCTCGATGGTCTCCGCCCAGCGCACGAACTTCTCATACGGCTCCGCGTCGCCCGTGATGTACTTCTCGTCGATGCCGTAGGTGCGCATCTGCCGCCACTTGTAGTGGTCGCCGCCCAGCCAGATGTCCGTGATTGAGTCGAACTTCTTGTTCTGCGCAATCTGCTCCGGCGGCAGATGGCAGTGGTAGTCCCACAGCGGCTCGTCCTTGCAGGCCTCGAACAGCTTCTG
>JAFLSP010000064.1 GCA_022510885.1 Treponema sp.
GGGTCTCTCCATGTCGCGGCGGTACGTTGTCGCCGCGACATGGGTATCTCGAATGCGGGGAATGGGCTTCCGTTTGCGGCGGCTTCAACAGCCGGTTGAAAGCACCGGCATGGGGTTTTGCCGCCCCAAGACGCGGAAAAACTACGGGTAGAACGCTTCCTGAATCACGGCGGCCATCTCTTTCTTCCGGAAGTCCGCGTGGTATTCTGCTTCGGGAACGAACTGCAAGGTGTACGAGCCGTCCCGGTTCGGCACGAAGCGGGGAACGATGTCCGTCACGTCCTGCTCGTAGCGCAGCCAGCATTGCAGGTAGACAAAATCGTCGCCCTGCGTGTAGGCGGTCTTGTTGGCGAGCGGGGAGGCAATCATGTCGTCCCGAATGCGCGTCTGGTCCGTGCCGTACTGCTCGTTCGCGTCCTGCACGGCGCGGAACAGGCGGTAGGCGGCAAGGAGCGCGTCCTCGTCGCGCGAAATGGCAAGGGCCTCGACCGACTGCTCGCCGAGCGTCTTGAAGGGGAAGCGGTATTTCGTGTAAGTCCTGATGACGGCGGCGGAAAAGGCCTCGTCCGCCTCCATAATCCTGCGCTGCGTCAGCTCGTCGGCGCGCACGCGCGGCCCGGGCGCGGGGGACTCGGACTTGACGAAGCGGGACAGTTTTTTGCTGAACGCGCTGAATGCGGCGGCAATCTCACTCATCGTTCTGACATTGTACCACGCGGGCGCAAAAAATGCCACCGAATTCACGCAAAAGGCGGCGAAGCGCGGCGGAGGGCGATGGCGGCGCGCACTGCACATCTAGCGTGGCGCGCAAAAATAATGCAAAAAAGACGCTATTTCCATTGCCTTTTGCGACGGAAAGGAGTATATTGATTATGAAACCATGCCGCCGCATGGCGGCGCAACACATTGCTTGCTAGACACAAGCCTTTGGCATCCGAAATCTCTCATGTCGCACAGGTATGCGGGAAACGACTGGCGCGTGTCGGTCGGGGTAGCTCAAGGCGGTGTCTCCTAGGCAAAGGAGATATTATGGCAGCACAAGAAGCTTGGAAAGGTTTTAAGACGGGCAGGCTTTGGCAGGACGAAGTGAACGTCCGCGAATTCATCCAGCTGAACTACACCCCCTATGACGGCGACGCATCTTTCTTGGCGGGGCCGACGGATGCCACGAACAAACTGTTCAATGAATTGCAGCGCCTTCAGAAAGAGGAGCACAACAAGAAGTCCAAGGGGCTTGACGGCAAGGAGCGCTCCGGCGTGCTCGAACTGGACACCGACATCGTGACGGGCATCACGGCGCACAAGCCGGGCTACATCTGCGAGGACGGCAAGAAGCTGGAGAAGGTCGTCGGCCTGCAGACCGACAAGCCGCTCAAGCGCGCGTTCATGCCTTTCGGCGGCATCCGCATGGCGGAGCAGAGCTGCGAGATGTACGGCTACAAGCCCAGCGCGGAGCTGCACAAAATCTTCACGGACTATCACAAGACGCATTCGGACGCGGTGTTCCAGGTCTACACGCCGGAAATCCGCAAGGCGCGCTCAAGCCATATCCTGACCGGCCTGCCTGACACCTACGGGCGCGGGCGCATCGTGGGCGACTACCGCCGCATCGCGCTCTACGGCATCGACTTCCTCATCAAGGAGAAGCAGAAGGACTACGCGAACATCGGCAACGGCACGATGACGGACGACGTTATCCGCCTGCGCGAGGAGGTCGCCGAGCAGGTCAAGGCGCTCGGGCAGATGAAGGAGATGGCGAAATCCTACGGCTTTGACATCTCGCAGCCGGCAAAGAACGCGAAGGAAGCGTTCCAGTGGCTGTACTTCGGCTACCTCGCCGCAATCAAGACGCAGAACGGCGCGGCGATGTCGGTCGGACGCATCGCGACCTTCCTCGACATCTACATCGAGCGCGACCTCAAGAACGGCGTCATCACCGAGCAGGAGGCGCAGGAGCTGGTTGACCACATCGTCATGAAGTTCCGCATGGTGCGCTTTGCCCGCATCGAGTCCTACAACCAGCTGTTCAGCGGCGACCCGATTTGGGCGACGCTTGAGGTGGCGGGCCTGGGGCAGGACGGGCGCTCCATGGTCACCAAGAACGACTTCCGCTTCCTGCACACGCTGGAGAACATGGGGCCGTCGCCGGAGCCGAACATCACCGTGCTGTACTCAAAGCGGCTGCCCGACAACTTCCGCAAGTACGCGGCGAAAATCTCCATCGACACCTCGTCAATCCAGTACGAGAACGACGACGTGATGCGCCCGATTTGGGGTGACGACTACTCAATCTGCTGCTGTGTCTCGGCGACGCAGACGGGCAAGGAGATGCAGTTCTTCGGCGCGCGCGCCAACCTCGCGAAGGCGCTGCTCTACGCCATCAACGGCGGACGCGACGAGGAGGCGGGGCTGACCCCCGGCGTGCAGGTCGGGCCGGACGTCGCGCCCATCACGAGCGAGTACCTGGACTACGACGAGGTGATGAAGAAGTACGACATCATGCTGGAGTGGCTCGCGGGGCTGTACGTGAACACGCTCAACGCCATCCACTACATGCACGACAAATACTACTACGAGGCGGCGGAGCTTGCCCTGATTGACACCGACGTGCGCCGCACCTTCGCGACGGGCATCGCTGGCTTCAGCCACGTGGTCGATTCGCTGTGCGCCATCAAGTACGCGAAGGTCAAGGTCATCCGCGGCGACGTGGAGGTGAAGGACAAGAGCGGCAAGGTGGTGGAGGTCGTCAAGAACCTCGCCAAGGACTTCAAGGTGGAGGGCGACTTCCCGCGCTACGGGCAGGACGACGACCGCGCGGACGAAATCGCGAAGTGGCTCCTCAAGGAGTTCATGACCAAAATCCGGAAGCACCACACCTACCGCAACGCGGAGCCTACCACGTCAATCCTGACGATTACGTCGAACGTGGTCTACGGAAAGGCGACGGGCGCGCTGCCGAACGGCCGCCCCGCGCACGCGCCGTTCTCACCGGGCGCGAACCCGTCCTACGGCGCGGAGACGAACGGTCTGGTGGCGTCGCTCAACTCGGTGGCGAAAGTGCCCTATGAGTACGCGCTGGACGGCATCTCCAACACGCAGACGATTAACCCCGCCGCGCTCGGACATGACGAGGCGGAGCGCGTCAAGAACCTGGTCAACGTGATGGACGGCTACTTCGCGAAAGGCGCGCACCACCTGAACGTGAACGTCTTTGGCGTGGAGAAGCTGCGCGACTGCCAGGCGCATCCCGAGAAGCCCGAGTACGCGAACTTCACCGTGCGCGTCTCCGGCTACGCGGTGCGCTTCATCAACCTGACCAAAGAGCAGCAGGACGACGTTATCGCCCGCACCTGCCACGCGGCACTGTAGGCCCCGGCAGAACTGCGAAAGCCTTGCCCCGCACGGGGCAAGGCTTTTTTATGCGAGGAAAATATGAGCGTAATCGGAAGAATCTCAAAGTTTGAATCATTCGGCTCGGTGGACGGGCCGGGCGTGCGGTTCATCGTGTTCCTGCAGGGCTGCCCCATGCGCTGCCTGTACTGCCACAACCCCGAGACCTGGGCGATGACGGGCGGCGAGGAGTGGACGGCGGAGGACGTGCTCAAAAAAGCGCTGCGCTACCGCGAGTACTGGGGCGCGGAGGGCGGCATCACCGTGAGCGGCGGCGAGCCGCTGGCGCAGATTGACTTCGTGCTTGAGCTTTTCAGACTGGCAAAGGAAGAGGACGTGCACACCTGCATCGACACGTCGGGCGCGCCGTTCAACCGCAGCCCGGCATGGTTCTCTAAATTCGAGGAGCTGATGCGCTGCACCGACCTGCTGCTGATGGACATCAAGCACATTGACGCGGAGGCGCACAAGACGCTGACCGGCATGGGCAACGCGCACATCATCGAGATGTTCCGCTACCTTGACGAAATCAACAAGCCGATTTGGATTCGGCACGTGCTTGTTCCGGGGCTGACCGACAGCGCGGACGACCTGACGCGCACCCGGGATTTTATCCGCACCCTGCACAACGTGGAGCGCGTGGAAATCCTGCCCTACCACAGCCTTGCCGTCTCAAAATACGAGAACATGGACAAGGCCTACGCGCTCAAGGACACGCCCATGCCCACGGCGGAAAGCATAAAAAATGCGAACGATATTCTAGAAACCGCAAACTACAAAAAGCATTTGGACAGATAAAGAGGACGCGCGTTGCGCACAACAGCGGTTTATGTATTGTGAACGTTACTGCGCCATCGCAAGTTCGAGGCCGTTTGACTGCCGCTGGAACACATCGTAGACTTCAGCCGTGAATGAACGCTCCAGGCGGGTGCGGTAATTTTCAATCTTGCCCACGTAACTGAGCGTCTGCTGCGGAATGGCGTTGTTCTTGACGCGCGCCGTTCCCGCATTGTATATGGCAAGCGCGGTCGCCTCATTGCCGGCAATGTCCATGCAGAAGCGCAGATGCTGCATACCGTATTTCGCGCTCGTGCGGGGATTGAAAAAATCCGCCTCGGTCAACTTGGGAAAGGACGCGCTGTTGAGCTGGAACAAGCCGCGGTCAATCGTCAAGTTGGTATTGTGGTTCACCGCCGTCGATTTGTATTTGCTTTCGATATAGGCAAGCGAGAACGCAAGCGACACGGGGATGTCGTTTTTGTCAGCATGCTCAAGGATAGCAAGCGCGACATCGCGGCTGCCGACGAGATTCATATAAAACCATTCCACCGCCGGGCGTGTCTTGGGCGAGCGGTACAGCGCAAGCCCCTTGTCGTCGCGCGCGGAAAACGCCGCCATATCATCGTTCTTTGCGAGCGCGGCGGCAAGCGTATCGTCGGAAGCATCAGAAAGCAACGCCGTATATGAATTGAACGCGACAGGGCGCGCCTGCTCAACATTTGCCGGAAGACAGAAATACACCACGAGACAGGCGGTCAAAAAAAACACAGAAAGTGAGATAGTTCCTTGAAAAAGCCGTTTCGTATAATCGTTCATGCCAGTATCATTGCATAGAAAACGATTTAAGTCAACGGAATTCACCTACTTTTTCTGCGATATTTTGCAAACAATGCGGTTCAGTGCAAAAGCACGACACCGGGAGCGGGCATCTTGCAAAAATAGACATAGTGCGCGTGCTTCTGCGAAAGTTCCTGCATATACGTGGCGGCGGCAGACCCCTCGCCAAAACCGCCGTCCGCAAGCCGCCCGGGAATAGAAAAACCCGCCACTGACGCGCAGTCCTTTATGCGGCGGGCGCAGTGCTTCATGGCGGCGGTAAACTGCGCGGCGTCGCCGTCCCGGTCAAACACCGCGTCAATGTAGGCGAACGTTCCCTGCGCCTCACACGCCTTCAGCTCGTCGCGCAGGGCCGCCAAAAACGTCTCGTCATATACGCCGGGTTCCGGCTCAACGTCGCTCCACCGCACGCGCTCCGCCATGCCGTCCGTGCTCACTTCCCCGCCGCCGATTCGGTACAGGCGGCCGTCCTTCACCTCAAAGATTTTTTCCAGTTTCATACATGCTCCGACAAAAAAAGTCCCCGCAAAAGGGACTTTCATAAGAAAATACAATGCCGTTTGACAAGCGGGAATCATCACCGCGTCGTCAAACTAGTCCGTCAGGATTTTGATGACTTCCGCTTTGTCCTGCGTCGCCAGAATCTGCGCGCGCTTCTCCGAACTCTTGAAGAGCAGGCTGACTTCCGCCAGGAACTGCAAGTGCGGACCCGTCTTGTTCACCGGGGAAAGCGTCATAATGAAGATGCGGCACGGCTCCTGGTCAAGCGAATCAAAATCAACCGGATTGTCGGAAATACCGATACACGCGACCAAATCGGAAACAGTGTCCGTCTTTCCGTGCGGAATGGCGATGCCGTGCTTCATGCCCGTAGACATCTTGCGTTCGCGGTCAAGCACACACTCGCGGGCGGCAACCTTGTCGGTTACCTTACCTGCCGTAATCAGAATTTCGAGCATCTCGTCAATGATTTCTTCTTTCGTCTTTCCTTTGAGATGCAGCTCAACCGTTTCGGGTGTTAAAACTGTTTTCAAGTCCATGGCTCTAGTGTACCTACTGTTCAAGCGCAAGTCAAGAATAAAATCGGGAAAAACGGCAAAATCTCGCGCATTTTTTCTGCCCGTCAGCGCACTTTAAATAGGATGCCCACAATCGCCACGGTGACAAGCAGCTGGACAATGAGGAATTTGACAAGCACCTGCGCGGGCGACCAGCCATAATTGACTTTCATGTGGTCGTGGAGCGGAAAGCGGATGCCCGAGAGAATGGAGATGCGGAAGAAGCGAAGCAGCGCGACTTTGAGCAACCCAAGCCCGCCGTTGACGAAGATAATCAGCGAGGTCGCCAAAATCATAAAGGGGTTGCCGCTCACGAGCACGCACACGCCGATATAAAAGCCGAGCGCGCGGCTGCCCGCGTCGCCCATCAGCACCTTGCTCGGGAAGGCGTTGTGCCACAGGTAGCCCATGAGCACGCCCGCAAGCGCGAACGTAATCGCGCCCCAGGACGCGCCGTCCGCAAGGTGCGGCACGAGCAGATAGGCGGCGATATCAATGTGACCGAGAATAAAATAGAAAATCACGCCCATCGTCAAGAGCGCGACCAGCACGAGCGTTCCGCTCAGGCCGTCCACGCCGTCCGTGCAGTTGGTCGTGTTGACCGAAGCCCACAGCAGGACAACGGCTATCGCCACGTACAGCACGGGATGCACCGCAACCTGCGTGGTGAAGAACGGCAGCCAGAAATAAATCGTCCCGTCGGGGGAGGACTGGCGGGCGGCATAAGCAAGGAAGAGCGCGGCGGCGAGGCAGATGACAAAATCGAGCAGCGCCTTGCGGTACTCGCCCCAGGAAACCGTACTGCGGTCGTCAAGGAAGCCGGTCAGCATCATAAGCCAGGTGAGGACGAGCGTTCCCGCCTGCAAAGGCGTGAGCGGCACGAGCAGCAGGCACAGCAGGGCGAACACCGTGATGAAAAACACGCCCGCGCCCGTCGGCTTGCCCTTTGCCGCCTCCGCGCCCACCACGAACTCGCGCCCCCGGTCATGCGGCATCCACCGGTAGAAAAGGGGCATTGCGTAGCGCACGATGAAGAAACCCGCGTACAGCGCAAGCACGATGAGCACCGTGTACGACTGCAACAGTCGCGCCGGCCCGAAATAGTCCGTCAGAATCCCACCCAGATAATACAACATAGTCATAAATATATCTTTTTTTCCCGATTTATGCTACACTATCTCCATGGACGTAATTGTTAGACGACAGGCCTTGCAGGGACACATCCAGGTGCCCGGCTCAAAATCGCACACGATTCGTGCGCTCATCCTTGCGACGATGGCAGAGGGACGCTCATATATCCGAAACCCGCTGCCGAGCGCGGACTGCATGAGCACCGCCGCCGCCATTCCGCTTATCGGCGCGGAAATCGAGCTGGACCTGCACACCGAGGGCGAAGCGGGGACAATGTGGTACGTGAGCGGCGCGGGAAAGAACCTGCACGCCCCCACCGACGTGATAAACGTGGGAAACAGCGGCTCGCTTCTCTATTTCCTCGCCCCGATTGCGGCCACGTTCAACGGCTGGAGCGTCTTCACCGGTGACGCGAGCATCCGCAAGCGGCCCGTGCAGCACGTGGTCGATGTCATCAATCAGATGGGCGCGCGCGCGTTCATCACGCAGCCGCAGTCAAATTCCTGCCCGATGCTCGTCCGCGGACCAGTCGTGCAATCACGCCGCATTACTACAGAAGGCAATATAAGCAGCCAGTACATCTCCGGCCTGATGCTCGCGGCGATGCGCCTCTCTGCCCCGCTCGAAATCGAGCTGACCGACCCCAAGGAAACGCCTTTCCTCACCATGACCAAAACCTGGCTTGAGCGTGTGGGCGCGACCGTCTCAATGACCCCCGACTTCAAGCGCATCACCGTGACCGCACCCCAAAAAATGGATGCGTTCGACTGCACCATTCCGAGCGACTGGGAAGCCGTCGCCTTCCCGCTCATCGCCGCGCTGCTGACCGACAGCACCGTCATCATCGACAACATCGACGGCGGCGGCACGCAGGGCGACGAGGCAATCGTCGGCATCCTCCAGTCCATCGGCGCGGACATCACCTGGGACAAACAGACGCAGAAACTCACCGTGCGCGGCGGCAAGAACGCGCGCAACGGCGTGGGCAGGCTCTCCACCAAAAAACTGCCGGGCGGCGAACTGCGCGTCGCGCTCTCCCCGTTTCCCGACGCAATCTGCGCGCTCGCGGTCATCGCCTGCTTTACCGAAGGCACGACCGTGCTTGAGGATGCCGCCGTCTGCCGCCGCAAGGAAACCGACCGCATCGCGCTCATGGCACAGCAGCTCTCCTGGCTCGGCGCGGACGTGACCGAAGACGGCGACTCGCTTATCATCCGCGGGCATTCCCCCGTACAAGAAAACGGCACGCGCAACCCCGCTTTCCGTCTGCACGGCGGCACGGTGGAAAGCTACGGCGACCACCGCATTGCCATGTCGCTTGCGTGCATGGGACTGGGACTGCGCGGCGAAGAGCAGGTTACCGTGCACAACGCGGAATGCTGCGACGTGAGTTTCCCGCATTTCTTTGACGTGATGATAAAAATCGGCGCAGGATTCAAAATACGGTAGGCACAGGGGCAGACGGTCATGCTACGCATTTACTACGCCATTTTAAAAGCACTTCCAAGCGTATTCGCCCTCATCAGGAAAGGTCACGACGCAAAGCGACATCCTGAGCGGCACAACATCGACGCTGATTACGAGCTTCTTCAATACTACATCGGCCTGTTCCAAAAGATTGCGCACATCACCACGACCGTGACGGGAACGGAACTACTGCCCGCCGACGGCAGTTACGTGATGTTCCCCAACCATCAGGGCAAGTACGACGGCATCGGGCTGATTGGCGCGCACAAACGCCCCTGCACCGTCGTCATCGACGCAAAACGCTCGCACTTCCCGATAGTCTCCGAGTTCATCACGCTCATCCACGGCTTCCGCCTTGACCGCACGAGCATGCGCTCGCAGTTCGAGGGCATGAGCGCCATCGTGGACGAAATCCGGGCGGGCAGACGCTTCATCGTCTTCCCCGAGGGCGGCTACCACAAGAACCACAACAACGTGCTTGCGTTCCGCCCCGGCGCGTTCAAGAGTGCCATCCGCGCCAAATGCCCTATCGTTCCCGTCGCGCTCATCGATTCCTATAAAGTCTTAGAATTTAATTCCCTTAAACCCGTACAGACCCAGGTGCATTTCCTCAAGCCCATCACCTACGACGAGTACAAAGACCTCACCTCACAGCAGATAGCCAACCGCGTCCGCGACGCCATCGTGGAAAAAATCGTCTCCGTCGTCAGCTGACTGCCTTGCACCCTGCAAAACACCAGCTGACGTGTTTCGCCTTGAAGCATCGCTCCGCACGGGCGGCAGCACCTTTCTATTGAAAAAAAACGGCATCAGTGCTACAGTCGAGAGAGCGAGGTACAACGTATGGCGAAAGATTTGGACTGGGCGAATTTGCCGTTCGGATACATGGAGACGGACAAAAGTTTTGTGGCGAACTGGAAGGACGGCGCGT
>JAFLSP010000065.1 GCA_022510885.1 Treponema sp.
TGCCTCCGCCCGGCGGGTGACTATGAATATACCGCACCTGCGCTCACTTCGTCAATATGTTATTCTGAATTTTTTGCAGAATTTTCGTCTTTTTTTGCTTCTGCATCGTCCTTTTTAAGGAGTTCAGCGCGACGAGCGATTTCTGCGTTCAGTTCTTCAATAGTACGCAGGCTCGCGGCAATAAGCTCGTCGCTCGCAGAGACAGATGGCTGCTTTTCTTCAGACAGGGCCTTGAACACGAGCTTACCCAACGTCGCGATTTCCTGCCGGGCTTTCCGTTCGTAGTGCAATTTTTCAATACGGATTGCGCTGTCGTCGCCAAACTTGGAGACAGCCTTCTTTCCTTTGCCGAACGCGTCGCGTGTCTTATCAACGGCGATGTCCACGTATTTCTTCAAATCTTCTGAAAATGCCATGCGTCACCCCACTCAACATGATGTCTTTATTATGATACTTCTAAAATGGGAATTACGCAACAAAAAAACGACGACCGCTACTTCTTCCGTGAGAAGATGCGGTAGTTCATCCACGGGAACAGTGCGTCCGCGCGCTCGACCTGCGTCAGCCATTCGGTGCTGACCGTGTTTGAACCGAGCGAATCGAATACGGCAATGAACGCCGCGATGCTGCGGCGAAAACGCTCCCGCACGTATTCGGGGAAACGCCCCTCGTGCAACATAGCCGCCCATTCGCCGCCCTGTGCAATCATCAGTTCTTTTGCGCCAAGGTTGAGCAGCCGCGCTTTCAGTCCCGTGTCATCGGGGAAACGACCCGCCAAATCAACCATGCGCTCGCACATCTTGCGCGTATAACGGAGCATCCAGCCGTTCGTGCTGTCGAGCAAATCCTCTCCGTACCCCGCGCCGCACGCCGCGCTCGGATACGGTGTTATTTTGGGAAGCACAAACTGCCGCTCTATCAGCCGCGCACCCGTCGTGAGCGTCACACCGTCCGCATTGCGCAGGACGGCTTCCAAAAACACCATGCCTTCTGCCCATTCCTGCCCGAACAGCGCGGCATCAAACACACAAAATAATGTTGCATCCCTTCCACCGAGCAAGGCACTCGCCTGTTCTAGCCTCGCTTTCTTACCGGCCACAAAGCGAGCCGCATCACGTTCCGCCTGTGCACGGGCGGCATCCGCGTCGTAAGCATCACCAGATTTAGTCCGATAGCAGTATCCAGTCGCCACGCGCGCTTTTCCTGACATAACTACATCACCAAGCGCGTCTGCATCCAAGTCGAATCCTATGTCCTTGTGCAAATTCTTATATACGCCATCATGCATAAAGCCGCCCTCACCCATGATGTCGCGCGGAGTGGCGCTGTCACGCCCAAAAAGCACGAGCGAATGCGGCGAGCGAACCGGCGCGAACACGCCCGTGTTCGGCATATCCTGACTGAACAGCAACGCTGCCGTATCAAGAACCGTATAATTGATGCCATAGGAGCGCAGCACTTTTTCCACGCCGTCGGCATAGCCCAAGTACGGAAGCCAGAACCCTTCGCTCACTCTGCCAAAATACTGGCGGTGCGCGTACAAGCCCGCCTCGACCTGCGCGTTCAGAACTTCGGTCATGTCGGCGTAATGGGGGAAAAACGCATGGGTTCCCGCTGTCGCCAACAACTCCAAATAGCCTTTCCGCGCGAATTCGGCAAACGGATGGACAAGGTTCTGCGCATACGTCTCAGTAAAGTCGATTTTGTTCTGCCGGTACTGCGCAAGCGTTTCCTCCGCCGCCTTGCGCTGCGCAACATCATCTTTACACCGAACGCACTCCCGTTCTCCCAGGGCAATACGCGCGTCCAACCAGTCGATGTATTGCTTCTGAACAATCGGGTCGTCCAAGAGCGCGCACAGCGTCGGAGAAAGCACGAGCGACAGCGAAACGGAAATCTTATCAGCCTCCAAACGGCGCAACATCGCGAGCAAGGGCAGATATGTCCGTGAAATCGCAGTGAACAGGATGTTGTTTTCTGCCGCGTAATCGCCCGCGTCCTCCGCATGACGAATGTACCCTTGATGGGCGACCACCACCAAAGCAAGATTTTTCCCTGCCATACGTCTACCTATGTCGAAAACGAGTGCCGATGCCGCTCGTAATGCATACGCAACAATTCTTTCATCGAGGAAAGCTCCACCAACTCGGGAAGCACAACATCGCGACCGGGGGCCGCTCCATTCAGCACATCCGAGCCGACGGGAATCGCTACCCGGCGCGAGATTGCGAGACTCTCCTCAGGCTTCCCGCTGAACTGCACCATGAGGTCGATTCTGAAAAACCGTTTTCCCGCAGGAAGCAACACGTACTGCTCACGGTTGGCAAGCGAAATCTGAACGTCGAATGATTCCAGCGGCACAGCGGAATGCTCATCCGCAAAGAAAGCCACGCGCAAAAACAGCGAAGAAAAGGCGAAATCATCATGCAGACGGGCAAGGTCAACTTCCTTTATATCCCAATAGACAAACGCCCACACGGGATTGCGCAACACCACATCGATATGCGTCTCATTGAACGATTCGGGGAGTTTGTCGGAGACCTCAGGCGCATCGACCACGATGTCGATGTCGTCTTCTTTTTCCCGCTGCAACTCGGCAGCAATCTCCAAAAGCTCGCCGATGATAAAGCGTCTGTTCAAATCGTCCGGAACATCAATCCCGTAATCATCTGCCAAACTGAGCAAGTCCACAGAAGAAAGCGACTCAAGAAACGGACGCGACAACACCTTTTTTTCCATAATCAGATTTTCGTAATTCCAATCCTCGTCCATCAAAACCGACGGAAATCTTGGCACGAGCAGCCCCGCGCCAAAAGAAAGGATGTGCGGAAAATCCGCACATCCCTCTGCAGCGACTAGCGCAACTTCTTGTAGCCGTACACGGCGTTCGCTCCCAGTTCCTCCTCAATGCGGATGAGCTGGTTGTATTTCGCCATGCGGTCAGTGCGGCTCATCGAGCCGGTCTTAATCTGCCCGCTGTTGGTCGCTACCGCGATGTCCGCAATCGTCGTGTCCTCGGTTTCTCCGGAGCGGTGCGAGGTGACGGTCGTATAGCCGTGACGGTGCGCCATCTCGATTGCCTCAAGCGTCTCGGTCAGCGAGCCGATTTGGTTAACCTTTATGAGGATTGAGTTGCCCGCGCCCTCTTTGATGCCTTTCTCAAGGAACTTGACGTTGGTCACGAACAAATCGTCGCCAACCAACTGGCAACGGTCACCGATTTTTGCGGTGAGCTTCTTCCAGCCCTCCCAGTCGTTCTCATCCAGGCCGTCCTCGATTGAATCAATCGGGTACGTGTTGATGAGCGACTCAAGGTAGGCAATCTGCTCGTCGTCGGAAAGCTCCTTGCCGTTGGGGTCTTTCGGCGTGCCGTTGGAAAGCTGCTTGTAATTGTAATAGAATTTGCCGCCTTTCTCCACGCTGAATTCGGAGGCCGCGCAGTCCATCGCAATCTTCACGTCGTCGCCCGGCCGGTAGCCCGCGTCCTTGATTGACTGCACGATTTCGTCCAGCGCGTCGTTGATGCCGTTGAACTTGGGCGCAAAACCGCCTTCGTCACCAACTGCCGTGGAAAGCCCGCGCGCCTTGAGCCGCTTTGCGAGCGCATGGAACACCTCCGCGCCCATGCGGATTGCCTCTTTCTCCGTCTTCGCGCCGACCGGGCGAATCATGAATTCCTGGAACGCAATCGGAGCGTCGGAATGCGCGCCGCCATTGATGATGTTCATCATCGGCACGGGAAGCACGTGCGCGTTCGCACCGCCGATGTAGCGGTACAGCGGAATGCCGAGCGCCTTCGCCGCGGCCTGCGCCGTCGCCAAAGAAACGCCGAGAATCGCGTTCGCACCGAGCTTGCTCTTGGTCGGGGTGCCGTCAAGCTCCAGCATCTTGAGGTCAACCGCGCGCTGGTCGAACACGTTGTCGCCTTTCAGCGCGGGGGCGATGACCTTGTTCACGTTGTCCACCGCCTTCAGAACGCCTTTCCCGCCGTAGCGTTTTTTGTCGCCGTCGCGAAGCTCCAGCGCCTCGTTCTCGCCCGTTGATGCCCCGGACGGAACGGCCGCGCGACCGAGCACGCCGTTCTCAAGGATGACATCCACTTCCACCGTCGGATTTCCACGAGAATCGATGATTTCGCGCCCGATGACCTTTTCGATTGCCAATGCTTTCATTGTATACTCCTATCAGTCGATGCTGTTTCAAATAACGCTTGTATCCTATCCCTTTTCGCGGGAAAAAGCAATAGGAATCAGCGCAACGCCCACGTGCCGCCGCCCACGCACCTGAACACGTCCTTGTCGCCGATGAACTGGTCGGAATCGGACGAATGCTGCAAGAGCGCGACCTTCACGCCGTCCGCCAGTTCGGGCGTAAGCGCGAAGCCGAACAGCCGCGCATACGCCGCACAAATGTCGTCCAGCGTCGCCGAGCCGCCCGCGTTTCTCAATATGAGCGCAATCATCTCGTATTCTTTCAGCCCCACGCCGCCCGTGCGCGTGCTCGCCTGCGTCCTGTTCTGATTCTTGCGGCTCCACATGACCACGCCCGGCATGACACGCTCCGCCTCTTCCCACGTCAAATGCTTGAACCGCAAGCGCAGGTGAGAACCGTCCGCCTTTTTATAGAGCACCAGCTTTTTTGCGACGCCATCATCGGCAATCACATCACGCAGCGCCGCTTCGTCATACCACCGCGCATCCGCACTATCCGGCGCAGGATTGGGATACACGGTCAACTCCACGGACTCCGCCGAAATATTGCTCATGCCCACGAAATACAGCGACTTGATTTCAGGAGAGCCCCAGCGGATTATCGACGTGCGGTATCCCTGCGGCTTACAGTTGAGCTTTCGGATAAGAACATCCTGCCGCAACCCGCGAGGAATGAGCGCGTACACACCGCGCACCGCCTCATCCTTAAATTCGGAGACATAGCGGCTCTCAATCTGCTCAACGATATTATACATACGCGCGTCCTCCCGTCACAGCACCCCTATATCCTCCAGCGGGGTCAGTTCTTCCGGCTCTTCGGCATAGTTAAGGTCATAAGGCGCGAGCGAATGTTTTTTCTGCGGATGCGCGACAGGCACGTCCGGCCGCTCAAAAAAATCGACCACTTTCTGCACAAGGATGACCGGCGGCATCACTTTCAGGAAAAAACCCGCGGGCTTCGCCGCAATCATCGCCATGACCGTCTTCTTGTCATCCGTGCCGGTCAAAAAAATAACCGGGATGTCCGCCGTGGCCGGCTCGCCCTTTATCATCTGAAAGGCATCAAGCCCGCTCATCACGGGCATCTCGTAGTCGAGCAACACCAAATCAACCTGCGTCTTTTTGAGGAAAGCGACCATTTCGATGCCGGAACTGACGGCGAACGCATTGAAACGCTTTGAAAACCACCGCTGCATCGCCCGCAGCAGCACCACGTCATCGTCCACCAGCAGGATAGTCCTGCGCCCGGGGTCGATGTCTGAAAAAACGCTGCGCTCGCGCTTTTCTTCCTCAAGCCGGTACTCCGCCGAGACGCTGTGCAGCCCGCGCAGCAAATCCTCCGTGTTCACGGGACGCTGGAACGCAAGCGTGACGCACGTGGCGGGAAGGATTTTATATGCCGTGCTGATTTCTGCCGGATTTCCGATGAGGAACAGATGCCGCCCCGTTCCCGGCTCAGTTATCAGCTGCTTAATATATGAGTAGAAGCGTTCGTACTTGTTCTCCGAACCTTCAAGATAGATGATGAACAACCGCGGGAAGTCGGCACGACGTTCAATCATCGTCACCTGGTACACTTCCGGCTGGACAGTCTGCACGGAATACCCCGCGTCGGAAAGGCTTTTTATCATCGCCTTGATGAGGAAATTCTGGTCGTTCTCCGCAATAAAAAGAATGCGTTTGTTGGTGTCCATTGTTCCCTATCTTACCTTATTGGCGAAGCAAATGCAAGGCGGCAGACTTGTCTGCGGCAAAAATCGCCTGCCTAATGTCCGCAAAACGGTTGATGACGTGCACCGGCAGGGAATAGGCGTCCACCATGCGCACAATATCCTGCGCCGCCCCGAAGTCGCCCGCCTCGACGCATTCGGCAAGCGCGGACAGCGCGCCGTCAAATTGCGCCGTATCCATCGGCTGCTTCGGAGCGGAAGACACGTCGTCCTGCGGCATGACGACCGACGGTGCCGCAAGCTCCGGCTCGGGTGGCGCGGGCGGAAAGTCTGCCGCCGCAAGCAGCCGCGCAAGTTTGAATTTGAAGCCGCGGAATATTTCGAGCAAGTCGGGCGTCTGCGCTTCGATTTCGTCCAACCTGTTGTCCTTGGCGCACTGCTCCAGGTACGCCGCGCCCTTGGAAAGCTCCTCCGCACCAATAAGCCGCGCCGAACTTTTCAAGCCGTGCACCAAAATAAGATAGTTCTTGATGTCTTTCTGCTCGCAGTATTTTTCTATCAAGTCCGCCTGACTGTCGATTGCTTCGAAAAAATCGCGCACCGCGCCTTTGAGCACTTCCATGTCGCCGCAGAAGTCAAGCGCGGCAGACGCATTCACGCCCTCCACCTTGTAATACTCGCCCATAAAGCGGTCGTTTTCGCTCGGCGCCGTGCCCCCGGCATCCTCGTTATAGGTAATGCGCTGTATCAGCTCCCTGGGCAGATGCGCCATGAGCAATTCTTCCAGTTTCATGTAGTCCACGGGCTTTGAAATGTAATCGATAAAGCCCTCTTTCAGATACATCTCGCGCGCGCCCGAAATGGCGTTTGCCGTAAGCGCGACGCACGGCGAGCCTGCGCTCATGTTGTGCTCCATCGTCTGCATCGCGTGCAACGTGTCGATGCCGTCCATCTCGGGCATCCGATGGTCAATGAAAATCAGGTGGTACGTCTGTCTGCCTACCATGGACAGCGCCTCCTGTCCGCTCTGCGCCGTGTCAATCTGCACGCGCGTGCGCTTGAGCAGGCCCGTGATGACATCAAGGTTGACCTTCATGTCGTCAACGACCAGAATGCGCGCGTCCGGCGCGTGGAACGTCTCGCGGTAACTGGAAGTCCTGCGCTCATACTCGACGAAACGGTCGGTGAAGTTGCCGATGGGGATGTCTTTGACAATGCCCTGCTGCACCTCAAACCAGAACTCCGAGCCTTTGCCGTATTCGCTCTCCACGTGCAGCGTCGAACCCATCTTTTCGAGCAGCCGCTGCGTAATCGTCAGCCCAAGCCCCGTGCCCTCGGTCGTGCGGTACATCTGCTCGTCGATGCGCTCAAACGCCTTGAGCAATTTGGGCAGATTCTCGCTCCGAATGCCCGTTCCCGTATCGCGCACGCGCACGCGCAGCAGCACCGAAGCCATGCCGCTGACACGCTCACTCTCCACAATCAGGTCGATGTAGCCTTCGTTGGTGTACTTGACGGCGTTCGTGAGCAGGTTGGTGACGCACTGCTTGACTCTGATGTCGTCGCCGAACAGCACGTTGGGCACATCCTCTGCCACAGTGACACGCATTTTCAGCCCCCGCTCCACCGCGCGCGGCGTAATCATGTTGACCAAATCGCACATCACGCTGTCCAGCTGATACTCCGACGGCGTGAGCGTGAGCTTGCCCGCCTCGATTTTGGAGAAATCGAGCACGTCGTTGATAATGGAAAGGAGCGTTTTTCCCGCCGACTTGATGTCGTTCGCATAGGTCAGCACGTTGCGCTCGGTGCTCTCGCGCAGAATCATCTCGTTCAAGCCGAGCACCGCGTTAATCGGCGTGCGGATTTCGTGGCTCATGTTCGCGAGGAACGACGACTTCGCCTCATTCTTCGCCTTGAGCACCTCCACGTTGCGGTCAAGCTCATGCTCCTTCAGGTCAATGTAGCCGATGTAGTTCGAGCGGTACACGTGCCCCAGCAGGATGCCCGCAAAGGTGAACACCGTGCAGTTCGCCACGTCCGTGATGAAAAGCGGCGTATCTTTAAAATAGTAAGAGAGATAGAGACTTACGACGAGCTGCACCAGCTCCAGCACGATGATGCGGACATGGGAGTCCATCGTCATCATCGGAATGATGAGCATCATCCCGACGGCGGTCGAATACGGCTTCTGCACCGGGTGGATGAGGTTTATCGCCACCGAGAA
The DNA here is from genome assembly GCA_022510885.1 of Treponema sp. GTDB lineage: Bacteria > Spirochaetota > Spirochaetia > Treponematales > Treponemataceae > Treponema_D. The sequence goes on from JAFLSP010000065.1 coordinate 8,109, forward strand.
CGCCGAAATCAGCACGATGTACATATAAGAAAACGGAAGCGTGCGCTCGCTCACCCAACCGGGCGCCACAAGCGAAAGCACGAGCATGACGAAGGTCATGAAAAACGTACTGATGAACAGCAGCTGGTAGTTTGCGTGGTAAAAAAACGTGACCGACGGAATGCATGAGAACACCGTCAGAAAAAACAACACGCCCACGGTGATTGCCAGCAGGATTTTCAGCAGACGGAAGTTGTAGATGTTCACAATCCACTGGTTTTTCCTCAGCAGCTGCCGGTTGGTGTCCGTCAGTTTTTTATAGAATGACAACAGGCTGGACATACCCTACAGGATACCACAACCATTGCTACTTGTCAAAACATTGTTTTTGTGCTACAGTGCAAGAACTTCGCAAAAGCATCTTCTTATTTGCGAAAAGGAGTAACAATATGGCTACAAGAAGAAGCCCACGCTTTAAGGAATGCCGCCGGCTCGGTGTGAACGTCAGCGGACATCCTAAGGCGATGAACAGAGCTAACGCGCCTGCATTCAAGAAAACTCACAAAACTTCAGAATACGGCTTGCAGCTGATTGAGAAGCAGAAAGTGAAGGCGTATTACGGAATCCTCGAACGCCAGCTTCGCCGCTATTACGAGCAGGCAACCAAATCAGCGGAAAAGACGGGTACCGCGCTCATCGTCGCGCTTGAGTGCCGTTTGGACAATTTGGTCTACCGCATGGGATTCGCCAGTTCAATCCGCATGGCACGCCAAATGGTAAGCCACCGCCACATTGAGCTGGACGGCAAAATCATCAGCGTTCCGTCGCAGCACGTAAAAGTCGGACAGACCATCGCGCTTACCGAAAAGTCACGCAAGAACGAACAGTTCAAAAAAGCGTTCCTCGGCGCGAACAACGCTCCTATTGACTACCTCGAAATCAACCAGGACGGTTTCAGCGGCAAGTTGGCAAGCATTCCGCAGCGCGAGAAAATTCCGGTACAGATTAACGACCAGATGGTCGTCGAGTTCTACTCAAAGTAAGGCAATTTCTGACGGTTCAGCACGGGGCGCTCGCCCCGTGTCTTTATTTTAAATCATCGCAGGAAAACAAAAAAAGTGCCTCCGCTACGGAGGCACTTGAGCTATTGCAGATTCGAACTGCAGACCCACGCCTTAAAAGGGCGTTGCTCTACCGGCTGAGCTAATAGCCCATCCATTCAATTGTGAATGTTTCACTAGTATATCGATTTTGCGCCACCATGTCAACAGCCTCCGCTTGCCCATGCCGCAGGCCCCACCGTAAAGGCAGTCGAAAAACGATGTGCCGCCAGAAGTACCGAAACGTTATGCACGACCGTCATACCCATTCTCATAGACTGTCAAAATC
>JAFLSP010000066.1 GCA_022510885.1 Treponema sp.
ACATTCAGCGAGCTAACAGGCAGGTAGTACATACGGCTGCCGCTGCCTGTCACTTTCCCGCGCAGTGCGCGTAGAAGTCTGCGCCCGTGTCGGTGGTGATGACGAAAGCGGGCAGATTCCGCACGGTCACGAGACGCACGGCTTCCATGCCCAGGTCCTCGTAGTCGATGATTTTTTGCGCGGTGATGTGCTCGGATGCGATGAGCGCGGCGATGCCGCCGGGCGTTCCTAAATAGAATGCGCCGTAGCGCGCGCAGGCGGCAGTCCACTGCGGGCTGCGGTTGCCTTTTGCCAGCGTGACCAGTGCCGCGCCGCGCGACATGAGCGCGTCCGCGTAGCCGTCCATCCTGCCCGCCGTGGTCGGGCCGAAGCTGCCAATCACCGCGCCGTCGGGGGTGCGGGCGGGGCCGGCGTAGCAGATGGGGTAGCGCGTGCAGTAGTCGGGGAGGGGCTTTCCCGCGTCGAGCAAGGCCTGCCAGCGGGCGTGGGCGGCGTCGCGCGCGACGAGCAGGCTGCCGTTGAGCAGCACACGGTCGCCCGGCTTACTGCCTTTGAGCGATTGCAGCACCTGCGCCATGCCGCCGTCCGTGTCGATGACGCGCGCGCGCTGCCCGTCGCCCAGTTTGTTGTGCGTGTCAAGAAAGGCGACTGCGTGCGCAAAGCCGTCGAGCGCGGCGGGATGCTCGCACGTTTTCTCCATATAAAAACCTTCGTCCGTCACTATGGCTGTAAGGTTGCGGTGCGCCGAGCAGGACACGCCTATGCTCAGCGGGCAGCTCGCCCCGTGGCGGCTCAGGCGGATGACGACGGCTTCCATGGCGAACTGTGTGCCGCCGAACTGCGCCCCGTAGCCCGTTTTCGCCGCGATGTCCCGCACGTTTTCTTCCAATGCCCTGTCCCGGAAGCCGTGCGGGTTCGCTTCGTAGGTCATGCCGTCGTATGCGCCGCAGGTCGCCAGCTTGAGCGTGAGCAGGTTCTGCTCCGGGCTGAGGCCGCCCGCGACGACCGCAATCGTGTAGGGCGGACAGGCCGATGTGCCGAGTTTTGCGATGTGCTCGGCAAGAAACCGCTCGAATGCGGCGGGGGTGAGGCTCGCCTTCGTTCCCTGCACGAAGGTCGTCTTGTTGGACGAGCCGCCGCCTTTCGCGCAGAACAGCAGGGCGAGGGACTTGTCGGGGCAGCGCGCCACAAAACTTGGCGGCGGGGCAAGGCCCGCGTCCGCGTCGAACAGCGTGACCTGTGCCGGCATATTGTCTTTCGGGTCATACTCGTCATAGAACGATGCGGGGCAGACGGTGGAAAAACGCAGCCGCCGCTCGTCATAGCACTGCCTTGCGCCCGCGCGCAGGGACTCGGCGGCGGCGCGGGCAAAGGGGACGTCGCCCTTTTTCCACCCGAACACCGTGGCGATGCCCGTGTCCTGGCAGAGCGGGAATTTGCCTTCGCTTGCGATGAGCGCGTTCTTGAGCATACAGGCGCAGACAAAACGGTCGTTGTCGCTCGCGTCGGGGGAACGTGCGGCGGCGATGAGCCGTTCCAAATGCGCGCGCGGGAACGTGAACGAAAGCCGCCCGAAGGCTTCGGCGGCGACGCGCGCGAGGGAGGTCGTTTCAAGCGGAATGGCATCGTAGCCGTCAAAAACAGGATTCGTGTCGTGCATACGGATAGTATAGTCTGAAACGCGATAATGTGCTATAATCTTCCGCATGAACGGCAACAACTTACGGACGCTTTCGGCTGCATGTGTGTGCGCGGCCGTGCTTTTTTCTCTCACGACGCTTTCCTTTCACGCGGACATTTCGGTGGCGGCATTCCCGCTCGCGCTTGCTTTTACGGCGGTGACGGCGGTGTTCGGCGTGCGTCGGGTGTTTGCGGCGGGCAGGACGGCGGGCATTCCCGCGTTGCGGGAGTTGTTGCAGTACCTTCCCTACGTGCTGCTGATTGCCTTTGTGCTGCGCCGCGCGGGTGCGACGGAAACGAACGCGGCGCTTGACGCGGTTTCCGTGCTGCTGTGGGTGGCGGCAAGCGCCCTGACGCTCGTCGTCCTCTATTGCCTCAATCCCAAGCGCGTGGAAGCGTATATCGACGGCTACAAAGTTCCGCCCAAGCAGAAGCGGCGGGGACTGCGCTGGCTCGTGGCGGAGCTCGTCGGATGGATTGACGCGCTCGTGCAGGCGGTGTTCATGGTGCTGCTGCTGAACATTTTTATCGTGCAGCTCTACGAAATCCCCTCCGAGTCGATGGTGCCCGAGTTCCTCATCAAAGACCGCGTGGTCGTGTTCAAGACGCTGAGCGGCCCCACCTTCCCGCTGTCGAACATCAGGCTTCCGTATCTTAAAAGCTATCGCCGCGGCGACATCGTGGTGTTCCGCAATCCGCACTACGCGAATGACCGCACGAGCGAGTTGAAAACCTTTGTGGGGCAGTTGGTCTACATGATTTCGCTCACCAAGGTCAACATAAACCGGGACGCGAACGGCAACCCCAAGGCCGACCCGCTCGTCAAGCGCGTGGCGGGCGTTCCGGGCGAGCAGCTGGTGATGCAGGACGGCATCCTCTACCATCGCACAAAAGAAAACGGCACGTTCGCCGCCGTAACCGATGACGCGACTTGGGCGGCATGGAACCTGAACGAGACGAAAAGCGCGGTAAAAAAGGGCATCCAGCAATTTCCGCTGACTGACAGCGACTACGAAATGATGCGGGAGTGCGAGCAGCAGCGGCGCGACCTCGACCTTGCGGCCGCGGCCCTGGAGTGCAAGGTGCTTGCCGAACGCTTCCGCACGATGAGCGCGCTGTTCCCCGGGCTTGAAAAAACGGGAGCGGCGGCAATCACGCCGAACGACCTGCTCGTGTTCACGGTCGTGCAGACGCCGCTCGGCGGCTACTACGACTACTGGCTGCTGACCGACCGCGTTTCGCTTGCGATGACCTACCGGCTCTTGCAGGCGGACGACGGCGCGGACTGGTTCGCGCGTTTTATGACTGCCTGGACGGACAGCCGTCCCGACTTTGCGGGCGACCCCTACGCGGAGGCGAGCTACCGGCTCAACGTGATGGTGAAGCTGACTTTCGGGCGGATTTTGGTGCGCAACGTGGAGCAGCTTGCGGCGGGCGTACAGCCGTCGGCATGGGGCAGCGACGCAAAGCGGTTCGACTACGTTACGCAGGCGCGGATGCTGTGCGGCTATCTGCTCTTGCATGACCGCCGCAATATGCCCGTGTTCCCGCCGAACGATGCGGACGGCAACGCGCAGTATATTCCCGCCCATCATTACTTTATGATGGGCGACAACCGCTTCAATTCGCTTGACATGCGCCACAGCTACGACGAATGGGTCGCACCGCTCACGCCCTATGACGAGTATTCCGTCACCTACTACACGAATATGCAGCCGCAGTATGTTCCGCGAGGCCGCATCCTTGGCACGACCGCCTTCAGATTCTGGCCGCTGAACCGCGCGGGCGTTCCCGGCCACACGGGAAAATAGCCGCTAGCGTCCGTGGCAGAGTTTGTACTTCTTGCCGCTGCCGCACGGACACGGCTCGTTCCTGCCCACCTTGGGCATGGTGCGGCGCACGGTCTGGCTCTGCCCTGTGCTCGCCCCCGCCATCGTGCGGCTTGCCTGCTGCTGCGCCTGTGCCGCGTTGAACGGGCGCGCTGACTGCGCCTGCTGCGACATCGACTCCGCTTCCCGGTGCTGTGCCTGTACGTTCATCGCGCGCTGCACGGGCTGCGGGTTCGGGTTCACCTGTACGCGCACCTTGAACACGCGCCCCGCCACCTCAATGCGGATATGCTCGGTCATCGCGTCGAACTGGTTGAAGCCGTCAATCTTGTATTCGGTGAGCGGGTTGCGCGAGGCGTAGCCGCGCAGGTGGACGGCCTCGCGCAGGCTGTCCAGGAATTCGAGCTGGTCGAGCCACTTGCGGTCAATCAGCTGGATGTACTGGTAGCGGATGAACATGTTGAGGTTCTGCTTGCCCGCGAGCGTCTCCTTTTCGGTCAGGTCGTTGCGCAGGAGCGCAATCACGGCCTCCCTGCTCAGCCGCTCCGCCGGCAGCTGCACGCCGAAATGCGCGCGGATGTTCTCAAGCAACTCGCCCTGCGCTGCGGGGTTTTTCTTCGCCCGCTCGTAGGCGGCGAACCACTCGTCGAGGTAGTCCTCCGCCGTGCGCATGATGCGCTCGCTCAGGTTGTCGTCGGCGAGGATGCCGTCGCGCTGCTGGTAGATGAACTCGCGCTGCTCATTGAGCACGTCGTCGTAGTCGATGAGGTTCTTGCGGATTTCAAAGTTGCGCTCCTCGACCTTCTTCTGCGCTTTCTCGATGCCCTTGGTGAGCCAGGGATGGTAAATCGGCTCGCCGGGCTGCATGCCGATTCTGCGCATGATGTTCTTCATGCGCTCGCCGCCGAACAGCCGCATGAGGTCGTCGTCCATGGAGATGTAGAACTTTGAGCGGCCGGGGTCGCCCTGGCGGCCGGAGCGACCGCGCAGCTGGTTGTCGATGCGGCGGCTTTCGTGGCGTTCCGTGCCGATGACGTACAGTCCGCCGAGGTTCTTCACTTCCTCGTAGTCCTTGAGCCACTGCTCCTTTTCCTTGGCGTAGGCGGCCTCGTACTGCTCCGCCGTGGCGTTCGTGCCCGCGCGCTTTTTCGCCCTGAATTCGGGGTTGCCGCCCAGCTTGATGTCCGTGCCGCGTCCCGCCATGTTCGTCGCGACGGTGACGGCGCCCTTCGCGCCCGCCTCGGCGATAATCAGCGCCTCGCGCGCGTGGTTCTTGGCGTTCAGCACCTCGTGGCGGATGCCGCGCCGCGTGAGGAGCGCGGAAAGATGCTCGGACTTCTCCACGCTGACCGTGCCGATGAGCACCGGCTGCCCTTTTTCGTGCGCGGCGGCGACTTCCTTGGCGATGGCGCTCCACTTGTCGTCCTCGTTCAGGTACACTTCGTCCTGCTCGTCGATGCGGGCGACGGGCTTGTGCGTGGGGATGACCACCACGTCGAGCTTGTAAATCTTGGCGAACTCCACCGCCTCCGTCTGCGCCGTGCCGGTCATGCCCGAGAGCTTGGCGTACATGCGGAAGAAATTCTGGAAGGTGACGGTCGCCATCGTGCGGTTGCGCTGCGCGATGCGCAGATGCTCCTTCGCCTCGATTGCCTGGTGCAGCCCGTCGGAGTAGCGGCGGCCCTCAAGCACGCGCCCGGTGAACTCATCGACGATTTCCACCTTGCCCTCGCGCACCACGTAGTCCACGTCGATGGCGTAGAGGTGGTGCGCGCGCACCGCCTGCGTGAAGTAGTGCACGAACTCGAAGCATTCCTCGTCGAAGACCGAGCGGTCGGCGGGAATGAGGTTGTGCTTGTGCAGGATGTCGTTGATGTGGTTCATGCCGAAGTCGGTGAACGAGACGCGCCGCGACTTTTCGTCCAGCTTGTAGTCGCCTTTCATCGCCTTGCGTTCCTCGGGAGTCATCTGCACTTCGTCGGGGTAGTCGTCGGTGGCGGGGTCTTTCTCCACCTCCTCCAGCTCGCCCACGTACTTGTCCACCTCGTGGTACTTGTAGGTGTCGTCCTCGCCCGCGCCCGAGATGATGAGCGGCGTGCGCGCCTCGTCAATCAGGATTGAGTCGATTTCGTCCACGATGCAGAAGTTGAAGCCGCGCTGCACCTTGCGGTTGATGTCAATCTGCATGTTGTCGCGCAGGTAGTCAAAGCCGAATTCGTTGTTCGTGCCGTAGGTCAGGTCGCAGGCGTAGTTCTGCCGCCGCGTGTCGTTGTCCATGCTGGAGAGAATCGTGCCGACGCTCTGCCCCAGGTAGGCGTAGACGGGGCGCATCCAGTCCGCGTCGCGCTCGGCAAGGTAGTCGTTCACGGTGACGATGTGCACGCCCTTGCCGCTCAGGCTGTTCAGGTAGGCGGCGGCCACGCACATGAGCGTCTTGCCTTCGCCCGTCTTCATCTCGGTGATTCGGCCGGAATGCAGGACGAGCGAGCCGAGAATCTGCACGTCGTAGGCGCGCTCGCCGAGCACGCGGAACGCCGCCTCGCGCGCGAGCGCGAAGGCCTCCGGCAGTATGTCGTCCAGTGTCTCGCCCTTTGCGAGCCGCTCTTTGAAAATCTGTGTCTGTTTCGGAAAGTCCTCGGCGGAAAGCGACTGCGCCCACGCCTCTTTTTCGTTCACGGCGGCAAGCAGCGGCCGCAGTTTCTTCACGTCGCGCTCATTCTGGTTGCCGAAGATGAACGCCAAAACTCTGTCTAGTCCCATACCCTTACTATACTTAGAATGGCGGGAAAAGTCTACTATAAGTAATGCCCTCGCTACCGCCGCTCGCCCATCATGCGCGCCTTGGTGATTCTGACGCGCGGGTCTTTCTCTTGGTGGCGCATGATGGCCTCTTCCACCTTGCGCCTTTTCGCCTCGCCGAAGTCGAACAAATCCTCCTGGCGCGGCTCGTTCCGTCCAACGACGTGCTGTGCCGCCACGCCGAGCAGCCGGATGCCGCGCCCGGTCTCGTATTTCTTATAGAAGAGATTTTTCGCACGCTCGAACAGGTCGTCGGTGGAGGAGAAGTCGCGCTCGCCGGTCTCCTGTATGCTTACCGTGGTGAAGTCGTCGTAGCGGATTTTAATGCCGAGCGAGCGGCTGCGCAGCCCTCCGCGCAGGAGGCGGAAGCTGACGGTGTAGCACAGCCCGAGCAGCGCGGTGTCAATCGCGTCGCGGTCGGTCAGGTCGTAGGGGTAGGTGCTTTCCGCGCTGACCGAATGGCTTTTTGCGGGCGCGAAGGTGTCGTTCTCCAGCCCGCGCACGGTGTCGTACAGGAACGCGCCGCCCGCCTGCCCGAGAATGCTTTGCAGGAACGGCAGCGAATGCGCGTGGATTTCCCGCGTGGTGCGCAGTCCCGCGCGTTGCAGCCGCTCAAGCGACTTCCTGCCGATGCCCCACACCTTCTCAAGCGGCAGGGCGAGCATGAATTCCTCCTCGTTTCCGGCGGGGACCTGGCAGAACCCGTCCGGCTTTTGCAAGCCCGAGGCGATTTTGGCGAGGTACTTGGTCGCCGCCATGCCCACGGAGACGGTCAGCCCGGTCTCGCGGCGCACGTCTTGCTTGATGCGCCGCGCGGTGTCGGCGGGGTTTCCGAAGAGCCGCTCCGTCCCGGTCAGGTCGATGAAGGCCTCGTCCACGCTCATCTGCTGCACGTCGGGCGAGTAGCGCGAGAAAATCGCCATCACTTCCTGCGACTTCTCGTGGTAGCGCGCCATGTCGCCGCGCACGTAGATGCCGCCGGGGCAGAGCCGCACCGCCTGCGCGAGCGGCATCGCCGAGTGCACGCCGTACTCGCGCGCCTCGTAGGACGCGGTGGAGACGACCGCGCGCCGGTCGCCGGGCAGTCCTCCCACGATGACGGGCTTGCCTTTCCACTCCGGGTGGTCGAGCTGCTCCACCGAGGCGAAGAATGCGTCCAAATCGATGTGCAAAAACACGCGCGGCATCACTCGCTTCCCCTCATGACGGTGGCCTGCGTTTCTTTTCGGAACGTGAGCGCGTCGTCCGTGGCATACCAGGCAGTCACCGTGAACGTCACGTCATCGTCCGTGTCGGTCACGTAGGCAATCGTCATCGTCTGCGGCGGGAAGTCGGGCACGGTGAAGGTGGCGGTCTTGGTCTCCTCGTTTACCGTGTAGTCGTAGCTTGCGTCGAACAGCGGTATGACGGTTTCGGCGGTGAGCGTGACGTCGTAGTGCGCGGCGTTCGTCTGCGACGTGACGGTGATGCTCCGCATGGTCATGCCCTGTTCCTCGTCCGTCTGCACCGAGATGGCGAGCGAGCCGCGGTCGTCCTCAACCGCGTGTATGGTTGCGGGGGCGCGATGCATCGTCTGCCGGGAGAGGAGCGCGAGCGCGGTGATGAGCAGCACCGTCGCCGCTATGACGACCAGCGTGGAGAGCGAGCCGCGAACCGCTATCTTTTTGAGCGAGAAGCCCTCGGTATGTGCGTAGACGTGCAGCCGCGTGAGCAGGCGCAGCCACATAATCAGGAACGGAAAGACGAGCAGGGCGAGCAGCAGGTTGTACTGCGGCGGCGAGAACACGAGCGGCAGCAGGTCGCGGTGGTAGCCGTTCCGCAGCAGCACGAACACGTAGGGCAGGAAGGGGAGCAGCATGAGAAGGAACGAGAGCGCGAGCGGCACGACGTGCCGCGCCCGCCGCGCCACGCCTATCAGCGCGTATTCGAGCAGGAACAGCGAGAGCAGCGAGATGTCCACCGCGCTGAACACGAAAATGTTCCCGATGCCCACGAGGGAGATGAAGAAACTGTCCGTGAACTGCGCGGTGGAGAAGCGCGACGACTGCCAGGCGGCGAACAGGACGGCGATGAAGAACAGCGCGAACACCAGTTTCGTGCCGAACTGCACGACCAGGGACGCGCGCGGGAGCACGGCCGAGCAGAACGTCTGCCCCAGCCAGAACGCGCCGAACGTGACCGCAATCGTCAGCGGGATGAGGTACCAGGTGCGCCTGAATTCCTGCCGGTAGTCCGTGCCGCCGCGCCCCACGAGCGGGGACGTGCAGACCGTGAGCAGGAAGAGCGTCCCCAGCGTCAGGCAGAGCAGGAGCAGGAACCGCTCGCCAATCCAGATGCGCGCAAGCGGGCGGGGCAGGTGCAGATAGTGGTTGTCCCACTGCGCCGTGCCCTTGGAGGAGAACCGCTCGGCGAACGTGGCGAGCGCGTCCAGGCCGTCCGCGCCCGCGAGCGTGACCGTTGCCGCGGGGATGCCGTTCCAGATGAATGTCGCCATGCGCCGCTCGCCGCGCAGGAATCCCGCGCGGTACAGCGAGGCGAAGCGGTGCGGATATGCCGCACGGACTTTCGCGCGGGCGAATGCTTCTGTCAGCTGCTGGGCGAGCCAGCGCGGGGTCATTATGCCGAAACCGCCCGTCAGGATGGCAGTCGTGTCCGAAAACCGCACGGCAACTGCCGCAGTGCGGTCGATGTCCTCCACGTTCTGCGCGAACACCCCCGACCCCGAAAGCGCGAAATTGAACGGCGAGTCGTCCTGCGCGGCAAACAGCGCAACGACCGTGCAGGGAAGCTGTGCCTCGGCGAGCCGCCGCAGGAACGCCGCCACGTCATCAAAATGCGCGTAGGCCTCCTCCTGCATAAAGGAGAACACGACCGTATCCCTGCCCGAACCCTGCGCCTCGTCCGCTCTGTACGGATAGACTAGCAGGTTGAACGGGAACTCGTCCTGCGCGGTGGCGGCAAGCCGCTCGCGCTCGCAGAAAAAGCCCCGTTCTGACAGTCCGGCTTCAAGCGCGCGGGAAATTGCCCTGCCCGTCGGCGGTGCCGCAAACAGCGGGGCGGTGAGAAAACAGAGAACCGGCAAAAGCAGTCGTGCGCGATGCATCGATTCAGTATAGA
>JAFLSP010000067.1:0-1600 GCA_022510885.1 Treponema sp.
CGTACAGATTCCTGCACTTGAGCCTCTGGCACACCGCCGCCACCATCTTTGACGGTGATGAAGCGCGAGGCCTTCGAGGACGGAATGGAGGAAGGTGTCTCCCTAGGCACTCACCAAGCCGCCCGCACGACCGCGCAGAACCTGTTCCGCATGAACATACTCACCCCGGAGCAAATCTCACAGGCAGTCTCCTTGCCGCTTGAGGAAGTGCTTGCGCTCAAAGAAGATTGCGCCTGCTGAAAGCGATGAAGCGGATATGCGCGCGGTCATTTCGAGAATCTCAATGACCGACCTCGCTCGTTCCTGTTTATGATTGCTTCTATCGTTGCATGGCGAGGAAATCGGCGGGCGTGATTGCAGGTACGGGCGAGAGCCGGTAGTCTTTTATGTTGCGCGTGATGACATAGGCTGCGTGGATATGCTTTGCGCAAAAGGCTTGCACCGCGTCCTCATAGTCGGACATCAGCGACGCGAACGCATGGCGAATCTGCCGCTTTTTCACCGCGCAGATTCTGAACTGCGAGAAAAAGACTGAGAGCGCGTGTTTTTGGCGGGTGGAATCTGCAAAAGCCTTTCGGGTGATATACATCACATCGGTTATCGTCGTCACGGACACGCAGGCGGTGTAACGCTCAAACGCAATCTGCAAAGACTTGTAAGCGTCCGCAAGGAACGGCTCGCGCCGGTTGATGACATCAAGCACGACGTTCGTGTCAAACAAGACCCTCATTCCGGCATCCCGCGCTCTTCAAGAAGCGCATCAGCGTCAATGTCCGGCGGAATAATGCCGACGACAGCGTTCAGCGCATCCAGCCGCTCCCGAACGCGCCGCGAGGTTTTCTTTTCCCGCTTCTTCGGCAGGATTTTTATCCCCGACGTTTCCGCCCGCTCACGGTATTGCGCGGGGTTCGCGAAAAAATCAGCATAAGACACGACAAGCATGGCTCACCTCCTTGAGCAGTGTACCACATCCCCGTGAAAAATAACAGCACGCGGCACGACTGCTAGCCACAAAAAAGCCTGTGGGAGTTTCCACAGGCTTCCGTCGTTTGCCGCTTTCCCTACCGCGCCAGGCAGGCGTCCAGTTCGGCGGAAATCTTCTTTTTGTCCAGCTTCTGCCCGATGATGCAGAGTTTTATCATGCGGTCGCCCACCTTCTCGTCCCATTCCGCCTTCATCTGCGGGTTCGCGGCGAGGATTTTCTGCTGCTCGGCGGCGGGGGCTGAGGCGACCCACTGCCCGCTGTAGCCCGCCTGAATCTGCCGGCCGCTCGTCTCGAAGACGTAGGCCATGTCCTCCTCGTCGCTGAACCACAGCAGCCCCTTGCAGCGGATGATGGCGCGCGGCCAGACGTTGGCGTAGTCGTCCAGCTTCTTGCGGTCGAAGGGCACGCGGCGGTAGTAGATGAAGGTGCCGATGCCGTACTCGTCCTCGCTCTCGCCCTCATGCCGGTGCTCGTGGTGGTGATGCCCGTGGTGTCCGTGCTCCTCGTCATGGTCGTGGTCATCGTGGTGATGATGGTCGCCATGCTCGTCGTGATGGTGTCCGTCGTGGTCGTCCTCGTCGTGGTGATGCTCGTCCTCGTCATCATCGTCGATGT
>JAFLSP010000067.1:1700-9290 GCA_022510885.1 Treponema sp.
CCGTCGTGGTCGTCCTCGTCGTGGTGATGCTCGTCCTCGTCATCATCGTCGATGTCGTCCTCTTCCAGGTGCTTGCACCAGCCCGCGCTCGCGTAGACGGTCTCAAAGTCGAAGCTGCCCGTTGCGAGCACGTCGCCCACCGGGACCTTGCCGTGGTCGGTCTCGATGATTTTCACGCCGGGGTGCAGGGCGTTGATGACCGCGCGCACTTTCCTGAAGTCCTCCTCGCTCACCAGGTCCTTCTTGTTGATGACGAGCGTGGAGCAGAACTCAATCTGCTGCACGAGCAGCGACTCGATGTCCTCCTCGCCGATTGCCTCCTTGGCGAGCAGGCGGTCGCCGCCGGCGAACTCGTCCACCAGGCGCGCCGCGTCCACCACGCCCACCACGTTGTCCAGCTTGCCGTTCTTTATCAGCTCCAGCTCCTGCGCGATGGGCATCGGCTCGCACACGCCGCTCGCCTCAATCATGATGTAGTCGTACTTGCCCGTCTTTATCAGGTTCTCGATGTTCTTGGCAAGCTCGCTCTTGAGCGTGCAGCAGATGCAGCCGTTGGTGAGCGGCACGATGCTCGACGTGTCGGTGATTTTCGCGCCGTCGGCAATCAGTTTCTCGTCCACGTTCACCTCGCCGATGTCGTTCACGATGACCGCAACCCTGTAGCCCTGCTGGTTGTTCAGCACCTGATTCAAAAGCGTCGTCTTGCCCGCGCCCAAATAGCCGCACAAAAGCGTCATCGGGGTCTGCTTCTTTGCCATTCTCGCACCTCTTTTTCCCATTGCAGCATTCGCGCGGACGATACGCACTGCCCGCGCAGGTTCAGTAGGTTTAATATAGTACATTTTCGCAAAATCGGCTATAGTTTGGGCATGACAATCGACATAAAAGACACGCGCGACCTGGCGCACATCTCGGCGCGGGTGCGCGTGACCGTGCAGCGCGGCGGGACGGGCGGCGCGGCATGAAAAAGACCAACGCCATGCGGATTTTGGACGGGCTGGGCATTCCCTACGAGACGATTTCTTATGATGACGACGGCGAGCATGAACTTGCGCGCGGGGCGGCGGAGCGGACGGCGGAAAAACTGGGCGTGGACGCACACGCCGTGTTCAAGACGATTGTGATGCGCACGGACAAGCAGGAAGTCGTGGTGTTCTGCCAGTGCGCGGCACGGGAGATAAACCTCAAAAAAGCGCGGACAGCCTGCGGCGCAAAGGACGTGCAGACCGTAAAGAGCGACGAGCTCCTCGCGCTCACCGGCTACGTGCGCGGCGGATGCAGTCCGCTCGGCATGAAGCGGAAGTTCCGCACCTTCATCGACCAAAGCGCGCTCGACCACAAAACCGTGTACGTGAGCGCGGGAACGCGCGGCATGCAGATTGCCCTCTCCCCCGCGGACTTGGTGCGCGCCACGTCCGCGCAGACGGCGGACCTTGCGCTGTAGCCCCGCCCGCAGGCGGCGTTCGCTCCCCTACTCTATCGTGTACAGCACGCCGGCGGTGCGGGCGAAAATCTCCGGCTCGTACATGCATTCGGCGGAGGCGGGGGGCGTGGGGTACACGCCGCGCCGGACGGCACGGAAAGAGAACTCGGCGGTCGTCATGCCCTTGCCGAAGGAATCCCAGAAGAACTGGATTTCGCCGTTGTATATCGCCTGGTTGCTCATGTAGTGGTCGCCGCCGAGCCAGCGTCCGTAGAATGCGTCCTCGTCGTCCTGGTACGCGCCGCGGCCGCTCGCGTTGTCGGTCTCGGGGGTGGTGACGAAGGTCGCGTCGAGGATTTCCGCGCCGCTCGGGACGGGGGCGCGCAGGGCGATGAAGGTGCGGTCGTAGGAGGACGACAGCGTGATTTTCGCCCGGTAGGTCCTGCCGCTTTTGAGCGCGACCACGGGACTGTCGCCCGCCGCCGTGATTTCCTCGCCCGTCACGCCGTCGTAGAGGCGCATCGTCACGCCCAGTCCCTCGCCGCGCGCGACCTGCATTTCCGTGGGGATGGCGTAGCGCAGGCTCGCCGTGTAGTAGAGCGCGCCCGTGCCGCTGCGGGTGAACTGCAAGGGCAGCTCCGCGTCGCGCTTCTGCCCCTTGAGCGCGTCGCCCGCAAATGGCAGCGTGACGGTGACGGGCTTTGCCGCCGCGCCCTTGAACGTTCCCTCCGCCACGGCTTTTCCCCCGAGCAGCGCGCGCGCGTCGAGGCGCGTTTTATCCAGTTTGTTCGTCCTGATGAGCGTGCTGAATGCGTCGAGCACGCGCGCGGTGGTGGCGGTGTTCGTCCAGTAGCCCGCGCGCTGGTTCGCGAGCAGCGCAAAGACGAGGCGCGTGTTCATCTCGTCGTCCGGGTCAAGCAGCGTGAAGAGCTGCAAGGTAAGCGCGAGGTTCTCCGCCGCGTCGCCGTAGTAGGCGAAGGCATTGTACGGAGCCTGCGGACTGGAGATGTCCACGCCGCGCGCCGTCGGGCGCAGGTAGGTGCGGATGCGGTTTGCCGCCTGTGCCGCAGCCTGCGCCTTCCTGCCCTCCGCCTCATGCGCGGCAAGCCCCGCAAGCGCGAGCGCGGCGATGCCCTGCCGCTCTTTGCCGACAAGCGCGGAAAGCGTCCCGCTGCTGACGGGCCGGCCGTTCAGCGCGAGCACGTACTGGCGGTAGGCGCGGGTGTAGTCGTCCTCCTGTGCCGCCTCCCGCCCGATGAATGCGAGCAGCCGGTCGCCGTCTATCGCCAGTTCGCGCCTGCTGTAGCCATTGCGCAGGGCGAGCGCGTAGATGTGCGCAATCCGCAGGCTCACGTAGCGGTCGGAGCGGGAAGACGTGGGCCAGTAGCCGAAGCCGCCGTCCGCGTGCTGCGCGTCCTTCCACGCCTTAAAGTGCGCGGTCACGCATTTCCGCACGTCGCTCACCTGGCTTTCCATGCCGAACGTGTCGATGTAGTCGGCGAAGATGACCAAGGGCAGCACGAGCGACGACTGCTGCTCAAGGCAGCCGAAAGGATAGTGGAACAGGTACTGCACCGCGTCGCCGAGCAGCCCGAGCCGCGTCGCGTCGAGCGTCACGGTCACGCCGCCCTGCATGTCGTCCGCAAAGGACGGAATGACGATGCGCTCGGTCGCGTCGCGCTCGTCGGCACGGACAGTGCCCGCCGTCGTCACCGTCTCGAACAGGTACGGCCGCGCGATGACGAGCGGGCGGACGAGCTTTTCATTCAGCACGTCGCTTTTTACCGTGAACTCCAGCGTGACCGAACCGGCTTTCTGCGCCGCAAGGTCAAAGTACACGGGAAGCGACACGCCGCTCGGCACGGTGACGGTATGCGCCGCCGCGCCGTCCACCGCCGCCTTCCCCGCGCCCAGCGTGATGCCGTCCTCCGCGTCCGCCGCGGTTTCGCGCAGGGCGAGCGAGACGGTCACGTCGTGGGGAACGCCGTCAAGGTTGGTGAGCAGCACGCCCGCCTCCGCCGTGTCGCGCTCGCGCAGCTCGCGCGGCAGGACCGGCTGCACGTTTATCGGGTTCTGCACGGCAATCTCGTCCTCCTGCAAGGCAAGCAGCTCGCCGTTCACGCCGAACGCCGTCACGCGGTAGGTCGTGAGCGTGTCGGGCAGCGTGAAGCGGACGGTCACGCGCCCGTCCGCGCCGGTAGTCAGGTGCGGCTCGAACACGGCGGTCGGGTTGAAGTCGCTGCGCTCCTCCATTTTCTCGTCGTCGCCCGTGTCGCCGCCCCTGAGGTTCTTCACCTCATAGGTCACCGGGTCCATCAGGTAGGCGCGCGAGTCGCCGCCCTTGACGCGCAGGGGGAAATGATAGGTATCATAGAAGAACGCAACCGGGTCGGGCACGTGGTAGTCGATGAGGTCAAGCACGCCGCGGTCCACCGCGAGCAGGGTCAGCTCCGCCCCGGCAAGCGGCCTGCCGCCCTTGGTCGCCACGAGCGTGACCTCCGCCTCCTCGCCCGGACGGTACGAGGGCTTCGCGCTCTCCACCGCCACGCTGAACGACTTGACGCGCGGGTTGACGAAGACCGCCGTCGCCCCGTAATAGCTTTTGGGCTTGTCCAGGTCGATTTCGCCGTAGTCGTGGGTCGGCTCGCCCTGCCGCACGGAGTACGACGCGACCGACACGTAGCAGACGGGAACGTAGTTGCGCGCCACCGGCACGTCAATCACGCTGATTGCGCCGTCAAACTGGCGGATTTCCTCGGTGAAGATGCCCTCGCGCTCCACGGTAATCAGGTAGCGGCCTTTGGGCAGCGGGCTTTCGAGCAGGAGGTGCGCCGTCTCGCCGGGATTGTACAGCGACTTGTCGGGCGTGAGCCGCAGCGACGCCGCGTCGTCCTGATAGAGCGACACCCTGCCCGAGCCGGTCACGAAAAAGGCGTACTCGGTAATCACGTCGCGCCCCGCGCTGTCGCTCGCCGCGAGCCGCACCTTGTGGTAGCCCGGCTCCTTGGGCGTGACGGTGATTTTCCCCGCCGCGCCCAGCGTGACGGTCTGCTCGCTTTCCTGCACGTCGGTCTTTTCGTAGCGGCTGTAGATGTCGCTGATGCCCTGCTGCTGCACCAAATTCCATTCCTCGCGCGTCAGCGTGACGGTGATTTTCTTCGCGCCGCCGCTGACCGCGCGCAGGGTCTTGTCGTCGGAGACGGGCGCGCCGTCGGGCGTGGCAAGGCGGTACGCAAAGGTGACGGCCTCGCCCTTGCGCGCGAACGCGCCGGAAGTCTCGGGCTTTGCCAGGCCGATGTAGAAGCGCGCGGGATGCACCAGCGTCGCGCCGCTCGCCGCAATCAGCTGGTTCGACACGTCGGTCACGCCCGCGGAGACGCGGTAGCGGTAGGGCACGCCCCGAATGCCGTTGCCCGTCGTCTCGCAGGAGAGCGTCGCCGTGCCGCCCGCGCCGAGCACGCTCTCGTCGTCCGCGATGTGGCTGCGCGACTCCGCCCTGTCCACCGGGCCGAAGACGTACTGCTTCAGCTCGCCCGCCTCGCTCGTAAAATACCACGGCTCGCGGAACCAGCTCGCCGTGTACGCCGCGCCCGCAAGCGAGCCGCCGGCAAGGTAGGACGCGCTCAGCGTCGCCTGAATCTTGTCCCCGGCGATGACGGGCGTCTTGGGCATCGTCACGCCCGCCTGGAACGCGAGCCGCTCGAAGTACGCCACGGTGATGTACTGCTTTTCCGTCGGGCCGTCCGCGCCGCGCCGGTACTCAAGCACGTAGCTGCCCGGCTCAACGTCGGCGGGAATGGCGAACGAGCCGTAGAAGCCGCCGTTCTCGCTCGTCGTTCCCGTGACCGTGCCGAAGGTCTTTGCGTTGCGCCAGGCGTTCTCCCGCAGCGTCACGCTGTAGTCGCCCCGGTACGACACGAAGGAGCCGAGCACCTGGTCGCGGTCGATGCCCCGAAAGGAGACGGTCTCGCCCGGCTTGTACAGCCCCCGGTCGCTGAACATGAAGATGCGCGGAGTTCCCGTCACCTTGGTCGGCACGCTGCCGTAGGCGTACACGCCGCTGCGCCAGGGATAATGGCAGTCGGGCTGGAACATCACGCGGTCGCCGTCCTTTTCCGCCAGCATGAGCGGCGCGTTGTTGTAGTCGTCGGACAGCACCGCCGCGCGCACCGCGTCATCGGAAAGGTCGATGACGGCAAGCCCGTTCTTGTCGGTCGTCGCCACGGCGCGGCCATCTGCCGCGCGCGCTTTCAGTTCTTCGGCGGACAGGTTTCTGTCGCTGCCCGTGGCG
Organism: Treponema sp.; assembly: GCA_022510885.1. Taxonomy (GTDB): domain Bacteria; phylum Spirochaetota; class Spirochaetia; order Treponematales; family Treponemataceae; genus Treponema_D. The sequence continues at coordinate 7,415 of JAFLSP010000067.1, forward strand.
GCATACACCTCCGCGCCCGCCACGGGCGTTCCGTCGGACAGCCGCGTGACCATCGCCACGATGCGGTTCATCGCGTAGCGCACCGTCACGCCCAGGTCGGTCACCTGCACGCTCGTGCGGTTCGTCTGCCAGTAGTACGGGTCGGGATTCCATTTGGTCGGCGTGCGCGGGAGTTTTGCCGCCGCGTTGAAGGCGACCCAGCCCGTGCCGCCTTTCAGCAGACGGTCGAAATCGACCACCTCGAACAGGCGGGCGTCCTGCGGCTCGGCGCGCAGCGCGACCCGGATGCCGTCGTTCGCCTTGTCGTACACGATGTCCTGCGCCGACGTGTCGCGCCTGGTCACCTCGTAGGGGCTGTCCGTGGCGGCGACCGTGTACGCGCCCTCCAGAATGTTCTGATGCTCAAAGACGATGCGGTGCGGGAAGCGGCTTTCGAGCATCTTCACGCCGCTGTCGGTGAAGCGCACCGAGCTTTCCGGGCCGGGCACTTCCACCTTGACCGCCACGTCCGCGCTCAGCGCGCGCCCGTAGATGTCCTTGAGTCCCTTTGAAAGCGCAATCGTGTAGGTGGAGCGGAAGGCGACCGGCAGCCCGAACACGCTCAGCGTCCGCCCGCTTGCATCAAGGTTCTCCGCCGTAACGGGAATGGGCTTTCCGTCCGCGTCCTTTGCCGTCACCGCGCCCGCCGCCGTCGTGCCGTCCACCGGGTGCGAGAAGACGATATGCACGGGATTGCTGCGCGCGCCGCGCGTCGTGCCCGTGTACTTGTAGTCGTAGCGGAAGTCGCTGAGCGTGTGGAACTGCGCCTCCGTCACCGACTCCGCGCCGCCGCGCTCCTGCCGCACGGTAAGGCGCACGACCGTATCGAGCGGCGTCTTTTTTTTCCAGGTGTACGTGACCGTATCGACCAGCTCCTGCGCCACGTCAAAATCGACCGCCTCGCTCCCCAGCGTGACGGAGGAAATGCCCTTCAGCGCGGCCGCGTCCACGGGATAGTTGAACTGCACGCGCCAGTCCTGCGCGCAGGCGGGCGGCACTTCGTCCTTGTCCACAAAACGGCTCACGCGGTAGCCCGGCGCGTTCCAGACGACCGCCAGCGCCGCGCTCGTGGTGGAGAACGTGCGCTCGCCCGAAAGCGTCTTGCCGGACAGCGAGCGCACGTCCTTGCCCACCGTTATCGTGTAGGTGCGGAGCGGGTCCGCCGGCTCGGTGCAGTCAAAGGAAAGGAGGCTCGTGCCGTTCCAGCGGAACACGCCCTTGACGGGCGGCTCAATCGAAAAAAAGTCGCTCCTGTCGCTCTGCTCGCCCAAGGCGGAAAGCGCGACCACCGGCTCGGAGAACAGCACGTAGAACGAGGGATAGCGCACCTCGGCAGGAAGCTCGCCGCGCGGCCCCCAGTCCGCCACGGTGAACGGCTCGTCCTTGTCCCGGTTTTTCGAGCGCGGCGCGTCCTCGGCGGCAAGCGGCACAACGTCCGGCCGCACGAAATCCGCGCGCTTCGTCGTATATGACGTGAGGTAGTCGGCAAGTTTGCGCAGCCCCGGCACGATGCCCGCCGCTTTTCCGCCCGGCGCGGGCGCGCTCAGCGTGAGCCGGCGCGGCGTGTTCTCGGGTTCGGGAACGTAGGGCGTGTAGTCGGGCGTGAAGAAGGTGCCCGGGTCGTACACGCGCTCCTCGGTGCTCGCGTCCGCGCCGCCGTCATAGCGCACCGCAAACGCATTCGCGCCGTCCGCGGAAGCCCCCGCGCGCCCCTTGCCACAGCCCGCAAACACCGCGACCGCCAGCATCAGCGCGGCGGCACACATATACCGATGCTTCATCTTGCCACCTCAAAAGATGCCCCAGTATAGCACGGCGGCGGTTGTCACGCAACACG
>JAFLSP010000068.1 GCA_022510885.1 Treponema sp.
ACGGAATTTCTACGAAAACGCGCTGTCTCCGCCTCACAGTGCCATGAGAACCGTGCCCGCTCCCAACAGCATGCACCCCAGCAGGGATTTCACCGTGAGCCGCTCATGCAGGAACACGAACGCCAGCACCGCCGTAATCACCACGCTCAGTTTATCCACCGGCACGACCTTTGATGCCTCCCCCAACTGCAAGGCCCGGTAATAGCACAGCCAGGACGCGCCCGTAGCGAGACCTGACAGCACGAGGAACAGCCAGCTCTTCCTGCTGATGTCCGGGATGCCGCCCTGCGCGCGTGTGGCAAGTACCACCGCCCACGCCAGTATGACGACCACGACCGTCCTGATGGCGGTCGCCACCGTGGAACTCACGCCGTCAATGCCGATTTTCGCCAGTATGGAGGTTGCCGCCGCGAACACGGCGGACAACAGCGCGTACCAAAGCCACATACAGTCCTCCTGTCCTCATAATAGCACCGAAGCGGCAAACTAAGTAGGACGTTCTGCGAGAGTGCGCCGTGTTCCCGCTACTCGAACACGGGGTAGCACTCAAAGCCGGCGTTGCGCAGTTCCGAACCCATGGTGCCGGACTTGTTTTCGGCAACGACGACCAGATAGTAGGTCGTGCCGCTCGGCCGGGTTTCGGTCGTGATTGTCGCGGTAAAGCCTTTCTGTTTGAGCCGCTCGACGAGACCTTTCGCGTTGTTCTCGTCGCGGAAGAGACCGAGCTGCTGATAGCGGACACGCTCGACCTTGCCGCCCGCCGTCCGCGTCGCGCTCTCGTCGGCGGACTGCTGGTAGGTGACCGGCTCCTGGTCAACCTCGGGGACGGCGCTGCCCTTGCGCGGGACGAAATACCAGAACGGCGCGGGAAGCTGCTGAATCGCGCCTTTCACCACCGCCGCCTCGGGGCTGGACGGGAATTCCTTTTTGAGCGTGTCGGCAAAGGCTTGCTCGCCGGAGACGTGCCACAGGGTCAGCAGCACGGTGGGCGCGACGGGGCGCATGGACGGCAGCGTCGCGTAGGTCTTGAGCAGGGTAAGCGGCTCGGCGAGGTCGCTCTCGCTCTTTGCCTTGCAGAGCGCGCTCCACTGCTCGTACAGTTTGACGTAGGCGGCAACCGTCGCGTCCTTCGTGCTGCGCACGGCCGTGCCGAGGTAGGAGTCGGCGGTGGCGGCATCTCCCGTGGCAAGCGCACAGCGCACGGCATCGAGCACCAGCTGCTCGTTCGATTTTTTGGGCATTCCGGCGGCATCCCCGGCGGAGATAGCGGCGGCGGCGGCGTAGGATTTTCCCGCGTCGGCATACAGGCCCATCTGCTCCTGCACCGCGCCGAGAAAGGCGTAGCCCGCGCGTTTTTCCGCCGCCTGCGCGAGCGTGGGCACTTGCTTTTTAAGGTACGCGACCGCCGCATCAAGCGTGTCCTTTTTCTCCGCCTCCCTGGCGGTCAGCTGTGCCGTGTTGATGGTGCTTTGCGCCGCAAGCGGGAGCGCGAGCAGTGCCGCCAAGACTATCGCCGTCGTTTTCATCTGCGCCTACTTTGCCGCCGTCTGTTCCGGCTTGATGACGGGCACTTCGTTCGCGGCGGTCGCCTGCGACTTTGCGGCGGTCTCGGGATGCTTTTTCGCCCGTTTTTCCTGCGCCTTGCGCTCACGTGCGGCGCGCGCCGCGTCCTTCTTCGCCTGCGCGTCTGCCTTTGCCCGAGACTTTGCCGCCGCCCGCTCCTGCCGCGCCTTTGCGTCGGCGGCTTTCTGCGCCGCGCGGTGCTTGGCGTTGCCCAACGTAAAGGGCAGCATGAGCAGTACGCCGACAAAGAACGAGATGAGTATCGTCAGAAAGACGGGCACGTCCTTGAACGTGTAGAACAGCAGGTTGACATCACAATGGAACGTTTCGCCCGCGTTGAATCCGCAGAAAATCGTGACGATGATGAGCAGCGCGACCGTTCCCAACAGTTTGACTGGCATAGACAACTCCTCAAATCCGCAGCGCGGAGACTAGGACACCATTGTACCACGGAACGTGTTTCCGTTCAATGCGTCAAAGCGCACGGTGACGAACTGCCCGATGAGCGACGAGTCCGCGCGGAAGGCGATGCGCTCGTCGCGGTCGGTCTTGGCAAGCACTTCGTCGGCATGGTCGCGGCTCTGCCGCTCCACCAAAACGCGCTCCGTCACGCCGACGCGCTTTGCAAGCTCCTCCTGCGTGATGCCCAACTGCACGTCGATGATGCGCTGGAGGCGGCGTTTTTTTTCGGCAAGCGGAACCTGATTCGCCATGCTCGCGGCGGGCGTTCCCTCGCGCGGATTATAATAGTACATAAACGCGCCCACAAAGCGCACGCGCCGCATGAGGTCGAGCGTCTCCTCCACGTCCTCCTCGGTCTCGCCGGGAAAGCCGAGCATGATGTCGGTGGTCATCGCCACGCCGGGGACTGCCGCGCGGATGCGCTCCACGAGCGCAAGGTAGTCCGCCTTGGTGTAGTGGCGGTTCATCGCCTTGAGGATACGGTCGCTGCCGTGCTGGACGGCAAGGTGCAGCCCCTTGCAGACGCGCTCGTTTTGGGCAATCACCGCAATCAGCTCGTCGCTCAGGTCCTTGGGATGGCTGGAGTCGAAGCGAATCCACTCAATGGAAGATTCCGTCCGCGCAAGGTGGTCGGCGATGGTTTGCAGCAGCGCGGGAAAGCCCACGACCTCCGCGCCGTCCGCCGTGCGCGCGCCGCGGTAGCTGTTCACGTTCTGCCCGAGCAGCGTGATTTCGCGCACGCCGCGCCGCGTCAGCTCGTCCAGCTCGGCGAGAATCGCGTCAACGGGGCGGCTCACTTCCCTGCCCCGCACGTAGGGCACGATGCAGTACGCGCAGAAATTGTTGCAGCCGTTCATAATCGGCACGAAGGTGGAGAACGCGCCCGGCTCCGCGCTGACCGGCGCGAAGGAGTACACGGGGTCCTCGGTGATGATGCCGTCGCGCGGGATTGCGCGGAATGACGCGCGCTCCGCGCCGCTTTCGCGCTCGATGTCGTCAATCAGCTCGTCCAGGTGCTGTTTTGCGTAGGTCCCGATAACGTAGTCCACCACGGGATAGTCGCGCTTGAGCGACTTGAGCAGCCGCTCCGCCATGCAGCCCATGACGGCGACTTTGAGCGGCTTCGCGCCGTCCCTGACATAGGCGGCGGCTTTCTCCAGCGACTTGTTCTTCGCGTCGGGCTTGCCCGCACGGAGCGCCTTCAGCCCCGCGTACCAGCCGAGCCGCCCGAAAATGCGGTTCTCCGCCGTGGCGCGCACGGAGCAGGTGTTCAGTATCGCAAGGTCGGCGACCTCCGCGTCCTCCGCCCGCGTCCAGCCGCGCGCAAGGAAACGCTGCTCCGCCGCCGCGCTCTCCGCGACGTTCATCTGGCAGCCGTAGGTCTCAAAAAAATACGTCATGCCGCTACTATAGCACATTTTCCGCCGCGCGCAAACCGCCGGACGGAGCGCCTACAGCCACCAGCGCAAGACCATATAGATGACCGTGCCGCCGAAAATGCTTATCATCGCGTTGTTGCGCCACAGGTGCAGGCCGGCCGTCGCCGCAATGCCGATGAGCGCGGGCAAGCCGAACGGCGCGACCGTCACGCGCACGTCCTTGAGGCAGTAGACAATCAGAACCGCGATTATCATCGAGGGGATGTATTTTTCGATGAAGCGCAGGAGCGGCGGCGGGTCCTTTTTGCTGAACAGCAGGAAGGGAAAGGCGCGCAGCAGGAAAATCACGGCGGCGGTCAAGAAAGTCGCCACGAGCGCGGCAGACAGCGACAGGCTCATCGCGCCGCCTCCGCGCGGAATTTCCGCCCGCGCACCGCCACGAGCGCGGCAAGCCCGAGCGCAATCGCCACGAGCAAAACGTGCTGACCCGGCAGGATGCCCGCGCGGGAAAGGGCGATTGCCGCAAGCGTCGTCGCAATGCCGACCGCAGGCGGAAGGAAGTCGCGGCTCGCGCGAATCTGGTTTATCAGCATGACGGTGAAGAGCGCGGTCAGCGCGAAGTCCACGCCCGCAAAGTCAAACGGAATGACCGTGCCGAGCAGCGCGCCAATCACGCTCCCGCCAATCCAGTAGAGGTAATCGAGCACGGCAATCGTTCCATAATATGCCCCCGCGTCCGCGCCCTTGGGAACGCTCACGCCCGTCAGCAGCGCGTAGGTCTCGTCGGTCAGCAGGAACATCAGGGCAGGCTTCCACTTCCCCACGTCCTTGAACTGCGAGATGAGCGAAAGCCCGTACACGATGTGGCGGACGTTCACGAAGAATTCCGCGAGCAGGATTGCGGCAAGCGGCGTCCCTGCGGCGAACAGCCCGACCGCCATGTACTCGCCCGCGCCCGCGTAGATGAACACGCTCATCACCGCCGCAAGCCACCACGGATAGCCCGCGCTCACCAGCATCAGCCCGAACGGAATGCCGATGGCGATGTAGCCGAAGAACACGGGAACCGTCGTCCGCGCCGCCCTGCGGAAATTCGATTGGTCAAGCATAGGTCAACTGTACCCCTTTTCAGTTGAATTTTCAAGCAATCTGTGCGATGATAGATTCCACGGAGAGCTTTCCAACCGGGAGAAACGTATGGTAGCAATGGTATTCGGACTCATCCTCATCGCGTTCGCCGTGGTGGCATGCCTGCCCGCCGGCCTCAACTGGACTGCGGACATCGTGGCGTTCCTCAAAGGCGCCGCCCCCGTCCTCGCGGCCTTCATCGGCCTGATAGCCCTGTTCATCGGCTTCGCGGACATCAAGGACAAGAAAGAAGCGAAAAAAGAAGAGGCGGCAAAGCAGGCGGAAGAGAAATAGCAGCGGGTCGCCTCGAACGCCTTTTATCTCTCAAATTTTTCCGAAATAATGCCCGCAACTATATTGATAACTTTGCGCAATAGGGCTATTGTAAGGGCTATGCATTGTTTTCTGCACGACATCAAGCCGCCTGCGGCGGTGGATTAGGGTAGAGGAAAAAGTGAAAGGAAGCCAGGTTACCATTGACCACGTGTCAAAGCGATTCGGTGATTTCGTCGCGCTTGACGACGTTACCGTCACGATTAAGCCGGGGGAATTCTTCTCCCTGCTCGGTCCTTCCGGCTGCGGAAAAACCACGCTGCTGCGCATCATCGCCGGATTCGAATTCCCCGACGACGGCGCGGTGCTTTTTGACGACACGAACGTCATCCCGTTCCCGCCGAACAAGCGGCAGGCGAACACGGTGTTCCAGACCTACGCGCTCTTCCCCCACCTGACCGTGTACGAGAACGTCGCGTTCCCGCTCAGGCTCAAGAAACTTCCCAAGGCGCAGATTGACGAGAAAGTGCGCGAATACCTCCGGCTCGTGCAGCTTGAGGCGCATGTCCACAAGAAGCCGAACCAGCTTTCCGGCGGGCAGCGGCAGCGCGTGGCAATCGCGCGCGCGCTCATCAACGAGCCGAAAGTCCTCCTGCTTGACGAGCCGCTGTCCGCGCTGGACGCGAAGCTGCGCGCCAACCTCCTCATCGACCTGGACGCGCTCCACGACAAAATCGGCATCACCTTCATCTACGTGACGCACGACCAGAGCGAGGCGCTTGCCGTGAGCGACCGCATCGCCGTGATGAACAGCGGGCACGTCCTTCAGGTGGGAACGCCTTTCGAGATTTACGAAAGCCCCGCCACGCAGTTCGTGGCGCAGTTCATCGGCGAGACGAACCTGTTTGAGAGCACCGTGGTCAAGTGCGAGGAGTACAAGGTGCCGGGCAAGAGCGACATCGAGCACATGGTCACGCTCAACACGCCCGCGCTCGGTATGCAGGCGCAGCTGACGGGCGAGACGGCGGCGACGCGCGAGGAGGACAAGAACATCCTCGTGACCGACTACGAGCACACCGACGAGGGGCAGAAGGTCGCGTTCACGATTCGGCCCGAGAAAATCCGCATCACGCTGGAAGAGCCGAAATTCGCGGGGCGCAAGGACATCAACGTGTTCAAGGGCGTGGTCGAGGAGCCGATTTACACGGGCTTCCAGTCCAAGTTCTACGTGCGGCTGGAGAACGGCACGATTGTAAAAGTATTCAAGCAGCACATCAACTACCTTGACGAAGGCCCGGAAATCGCCTGGAAGGACACCGTGTACATCTCCTGGGCGGCGAACGACGGCTACATCGTGGAGGACATCAACAAATGAGCGCGGCGGACGGAACGCAGGCGCGGCAGAAGCGACCTTTCCTGCTCAGGCTGGCGGCACGGGCGCACGGCGCAAAATACAAGAAGGCGAACCCCGGGCCGTTCTACGCATGGCCGATGGGGCTGTGGTTCACGCTCTTCTTCGTGGTGCCGCTCGGCATCATCGTGGCGTACTCCTTCATGAAGCGCGACGTGTACGGCGGCGTGGTGCATGAGTTCACGCTCAAGGCCTACCAGCAGATGCTCGTCCCTGCCTACGGCATGATTTTCCTGCGCACGCTCGCCATCACCCTCGTTTCCACGCTCATCACGATTGCCATCGCGCTCCCCTGCGGCTACGCCATGGCGCGCAGCAAATACCAAACCTTTCTGCTCGTGCTCGTGGTCATCCCCTTCCTCACGAACAGCATCATCCGCATCTTCGCCTGGATGACGATTCTGGGCGACAACGGACTGCTCAACGCGACCTTCCGCTTCTTTTGGAACATCAAGCACGCATTCGGCTTTGGCGGGGAAGCCTTCGTGCCGCACAAATTCATGTTCACCAAGGGCGCGGTCATCCTCGTGAGCGTGTACATGTACCTGCCCTACGCCATCCTGCCGGTGTTCACGGCGGTTGACCGCTTCGACTTCAGCCTGCTGGAGGCGGCGCGCGACCTGGGCGCGACCAAAACGCAGTCCATGGTCAAGGTGCTTGTCCCCGGCGTCAAGAGCGGCATCGTGAGCGCGCTCATCTTCACGTTCATCCCGATTTTCGGCACCTACACCGTCCCGCAGCTCGTGGGCGGCAAGGACAGCTACATGCTCGGCAACATCATCGTTGACCAGGTGCAGAAAGTGCGCAACTGGCCGCTCGCGTCCGCGTTCAGCCTCGTGATTACCGCGGTCTCCATGATTGCCATCCTGTGGATGCTCTCCACCAACCGCCGCGAGGCGAGCCTGCGGCAAGTCTCCACCAAAGAGGACGTGGCGGCAAACACGAACACGCCGCTGCTCGCGGCAGACCTCGGCATGGGGGGCGCGCAATGAAATTCAACCCGTACCGCCTGTTCGTCCGGCGCGGCAGGCCAAGCGAGAACGCCAAGCACGCCAAGCGCGACTGGAAGCGGCGCGCGCCGCAGGTCAGCCTGTCGGGGGTCGTGCTGTGCCTGTCGCTGCTGTTCCTGTTCATCCCGCTGTTCGTCATCACCTTCTATTCGTTCAACTCGGCAAAGGACACGACGTTCCAGCAGTTCTCGTTCGTGTGGTACGAGAAGCTGCTGTTCGCCTCGGACGACCTGTGGTCGGCGCTGTTCAACAGCCTCTTCGTCGCGCTCACCTCGTCGCTCGTGGCGACCCTCCTCGGCACGCTCGCGTCAATCGGCATCTCCTGGTACAAGTTCTTCGGGCGGCAGTACATCCAGTCCGTCGCCTTCCTGCCGATGGTGCTGCCCGAGGTGATTATGGGCGTGTCGCTGCTCATCTTCTTCAGCGGCATCAAGCTCTCGCTCGGGCTGTTCACGATTTTCATCGCGCACGCCACGTTCTGCCTGCCTTTCGTCTACCTCATGGTCAGCGCGCGGCTCGACGAGTTCGACTACTCCATCATCGAGGCGAGCCACGACCTGGGCGCGAACGAATGGCAGACGCTGTTCAAGGTCATCATACCCGCCATCATGCCGGGCATTGCCGGCGGCTTCGCCATGAGCGTCACCATGTCGCTGGAGGACTACGTGATAACCTCGCTCGTGAGCGGCCCGGGCAGCACCACGCTCCCGCTCTACGTGTACTCGATGATTCGCTTCGGCGTGAGCCCCGTGATAAACGCGCTCTCGTTCGTGCTGATTCTCGCCATCTGCGCGCTCGTGTTCGTGCTGCGCAAAGGGCTCAAGTCGTTCGCGAGCGCGCGCTGAGCGCGTCCGACGGCAATTCATATTTGAGGAGTGCTTCTATGAAACGCACCGCAACCATCGCGCTCGCGGCACTGGCCGCGTTCCTGGGTCTTGCCGCCTGCCAGAAAAAGGACGGCAGGACGTTGTACCTGTACAACTGGACGTACTACACGCCCGACGCCGTGCTCGCGCAGTTCGAGGCCGAATTCGACTGCACCGTCAAGGTTGACAGCTACGCCTCCAACGAGGAGATGTACGCCAAGCTGCGCGCCGGCGCGAAAGGCTACGACATCGTGGTCCCCTCGCAGGACTACGCCTCCATCATGATAGCGCAGGGCATGCTGCGCGAAATCGACCAGGACAGGCTCACCAACCGCGCCTACATCAACCCGCTCGTCCTTGAGAAAGCCACCTACGACCCGGAAATGCGCTACGCCGTCCCCTACTACTTCGGCGCGGCGGGCATCGCCGTGAACAAGACCAAGACCGCCGTCCCCTACCGCCGCGACTGGAGCATCTTTGCCGACCCGCAGTTCAAGGGACACGCCACCATGATGGACGACATGCGCGAAGTGCTCGGCGACGCGCTCGCCTACCTCGGCCACAGCGTCAACACGCTCGACGACGACGCGCTCCGTGCCGCCGCCCACCTGGTGAGCGAATCATGGAAGCCCAACCTCGTCAAGTTCGACGCGGAAGGATTCGGAAAGTCGTTCGCAAGCGGCGACTTCTGGCTGTGCCAGGGCTACGCGGAGGTGGTCTACGGCGAGGTTCCGCAGGCAAAGTGGGAGGAGACGATAGACTTCTTCATCCCGCAGGAAGGCGGCCCGTCCTACCTTGACAGCATGTGCATCCTCAAAGACGCGCCCCACTACGAGCTGGCAAACGAATTCATCAACTTCATCCACCGCCCCCAAATCTACGCGCAGTTCCTGGACGCATTCCGCTTCCCCTGCTTCGTGAACACCGAGGCCGCCCAGTACATGACGACCACCCCCATGTACGAGGCGAGCCAGCTGACGAACTGCGAGCTGAAAGAGGACCTGGGCGAAGGCCTGGACAAATACAACGC
>JAFLSP010000069.1 GCA_022510885.1 Treponema sp.
GGTTTCTTTCCCCATCCGCTCCCACCATGTCCTGAACAAATCGACCCAGGCGGCGCATTCCGGCTCCACGGTGCTGCCGTCGGGCTTGGAGGTCTCCGGCGTGGCGAGCGAGAGTCCGTGCGGGCCGTGGGTGAAGAGGTGGCAGGCGAAGGGGACGGCGGCGCGGCGCAGGGCTTCGGCAAGGCGCAGGGTGTTCTCGGCGGGGACGGAGCGGTCGGCGAGGGTGTGCCACAGGAACGTGGGCGGGAAGTCGGCGCTCACGTGCCGCTCCAGGCTCACGTCGTGGCGGGTGAACGCGGCGCTCGTGCCGAGGACGTTGCGGACTGACGCGGCGTGGCAGAACGGCTCGTCGGCGGTGATGACGGGGTAGCACAGGATGAGCGCGTCCGGCCTGATGTCGGCGGGGGCGTGGGGCAGGTAGGGGGCGAACAGGCCGCTGTTCCAGTAGCAGCCGAGCGTGGCGCACAGGTGGCCGCCCGCGCTGAACCCGCAGGCGATGATGCGGCGCGCGTCCACGTGCCATGCGTCGGCATGGGCGCGGGCGTAGCGGACGGCCTCGGCAAGGTCGCAGGCGGACGCGGGGAATTCGGTGGGCGCGAGGGTGTAGGCGAGGACTGCCGCGTGGAAGCCAAGCGCGTTGAAGCGCACGGCGACCGCCTCCGCCTCGCGCGGGGAGTGGTGGTCGTAGCCGCCGCCGGGGCAGACAATCACGAGCGGGCGCGTCCTGTCGCCGTCGAGCGCGGCGTAGTTCTGGAGCAGGTAGGTCGTGAGGGTCGGCTGTCCGTTCGTTTTGAGTTTTCCGGCGTAATGGACGGGCAGGGCTATCGTCTCGTGCGTCATCGGCCTGCCTTCTTCTGCTTTGCCGCGGGAAGCTCGTCGTGCATGGCGGCGAGCAGGCGCGCCAAAAAGTCGCGGTCGTCCACGTTCTCCACCAGGAGCATCTCTTTTGCCCCCGGATAGGGGATTTCGCGCGGCGCGTCGGGCATGAGCGCGCAGGCGGCGGGAACGGGCTTGACCAGGAGGCGGTCGTCGTAGATGCCGCCGGCAAGCCTGCCGCGCCAGTACAGCAGGTACTCGCCCATCATCGCGCGGGCGGTCACGTCGCCGAGCGGGGCAAGCTGGTCAAGCACGAAGTCTCGGTATTCTGGGGTCGATGCCATGGCGCCTCGCTCTACCACAAACGGGCGGATTGTGGTACAATCGCTTTAAAAATGAAAAGACCGCGCAAAGGAGGAGAAGCACGGTCTTTTCTCAAGCAGTTTTTATCTTGCTATTGCAGTTACTGTAGAACATTGCGGAAAAATAGTCAAGGTCTTTTTAACAAAAAGTGGGGACTTGGGCGGTTTCCGCGGGAGGCGATTATGGCAAAGAAGGTCGGTATCATCGGCGCGATGGAGGCGGAGGTCGCGTACCTCAAAAGCCTTGCGGCGGGCAGGGAGACGGCTGCGGGCGGGCTTGTCTTTTATGAGGGCGCGATTGGCGGCACGGACGTGGTGGTGGTGAGAAGCGGCGTGGGCAAGGTGAACGCCGCCCTGTGCGCGCAGCGGCTCATCATGCAGTTCGGCGTGACGCACGTGGTCAACACGGGCATTGCGGGCGCGGCGGCGCGCGGGCTTGGCGTGCTCGATTTCGTGGCCTCGGTGGACGCGGTGTACCACGACATGGACGCGACGGGCTTCGGCTACGCGCCCACGGTCATCCCGCAGATGGACTGCTCGGTCTTTCCCGCGGACAAGGCGATGCTCGCGGCGGCGCAGGAGGCCTTTGCGGCGGGCGACTTTGGCGGGCACCGGCTCGTTGCGGGGCGCGTGGCGACGGGCGACCAGTTCATCGCGGATAAGGCGGTCAAGGCGCGCATTGTCGGCACGTGCAATCCCGCCTGCGTGGAGATGGAGGGCGCGGCAATCGCCCATGCCTGCTGGCTGCACGGAACGCCCTTCCTCATCCTGCGCTGCATGAGCGACATGGCGGACGAGAACGGCGAGTCGGCTTCCGCGTTCAACGAGAAGGCCGCCGCCGAAATGAGCGCGAAACTGGTTGTCAATCTGCTGGAAAAACTATAGAATACGGCAAAGAGCACAGCCATGGCAGAGAAAAAATACAACGTCGAGTCGTTCAACCTTGACCACACCAAGGTCGTCGCGCCGTTCGTGCGCCTTGCGGCAAAAAAGGTGGGCGAGAGGGGCGACGTGGTGACGAAATTCGACATCCGCGTGACGCAGCCCAACGCCGAGTTCATGCCGACGGGCGCGATTCATACAATAGAACACATTGTCGCCGAGCATATCCGCGACGAGATTGACGGCGTTATCGACTTCAGCCCGATGGGCTGCCGGACGGGCTTCTACCTTACCGTGTGGGGCGACCGCGACGAGGCCTTCATCGCGAGCCACCTGCTGCCCGTCTTCCGCAAGGTGGAGGCATGGGAGGGGGCGATTCCTGCCGCGACGGAGATTGAGTGCGGCAACTTCCGCGACATGGACTTGGCGGGCGCGAAACGCTTTGCCAGGCAGTGGGCGGACGGCATTGAGGCGAAGGGCTGGCAGTGCTTTAAATGAGCGGACGCGCCGGCCGGGGCGCGGAGCGGGTAGCATCGCATGGACATTTTGCAGAAACTCAAGGAAACTGTCTCTTCCGTCCTGCCGATTATGGTGGTCGTCCTCCTGCTTGGCGTGACGATTGCGCCGCTGAGCTGGCCGCTCATCGTGCGCTTCCTGATTGGCGGTGTCCTCGTCATCATGGGGCTGACGGTGTTCCTGCTCGGCATCGACATCGGGGTGATTCCGATTGGCGAGCAGAGCGGTGCGGCGCTTGCGGCAAAGCGGAACCTGCCCCTGCTGCTGGTCGCCGCCTTTCTGATTGGCTTTATCGTGACGGTCGCCGAGCCGGACGTGCAGGTGCTTGCCGACCAGGTGCGCAACATCGCGCCCGCCGTGCACAAGTGGAACCTCATCCTGATGATTGCGGCGGGCATCGGCCTGTTCGTGTCGCTCGGCATTCTGCGCACGGTGCTTTCGCTTCCCCTTAATGTCCTGCTGCTCGTGGCTTACGGCGTGGTGTTCGCGCTTGCGGCCTTTACGCCCGCCGAGTTCCAGGGCATTGCCTTTGACAGCGGCGGCGCGACGACCGGGCCGATGACCGTGCCGTTCATCATGGCGCTGGGCGTGGGCGTGGCGGCGGTCCGCGCGAAGACCGGGGCGAAGGACGCTTCCGCGAGCGACGACAGCTTCGGGCTGACGGGCATCGCGTCCGTCGGGCCGATTGCGGCGGTCTGCCTGTACGGCATCATCTTTGCGCACACGACCAAGGTCACGGGCGATACGGGCATAGGCGCGGAGGTCGTGCATACGGCGGCGAGCGGGCTGTCCGTCTTTGTGCGCCTGCTTCCCGAAATCACGCGCGAGGTGGTGAGCGCGCTGCTGCCGCTGCTGGCGATGGCGGTCTTTTTTCAAATCACGCTTATCCGGATGCCGCCGTTCCAGGTGATTCGCATGGTGCGCGGCTTCGCGTTCAGTTTTGTGGGGCTGGTCATTTTTCTGACGGGCGCGAACGGCGGCTTTATGCCGGCGGGCGAGCGGCTGGGCGCGGTGCTGGGCGCGCTTGCGGCGGCAAGTCCGCTGTGGTCGGTGCTGTTCGTGGCGGTCGGCTTTGCGTTCGGCGCGGTGGTCGTCATCGCCGAGCCGGCCGTGTGGGTGCTGACCGACCAGGTGGAGAGCGTGAGCGGCGGCACGATTAAGCGGCGCGTCATGCTGGTCGCGCTTTCTGCGGGCGTGGCCACCTCAATCGGGCTTTCCATGGTGCGCGTGCTGACGGGGTTCAGCCTGTGGTACGTGCTTGTCCCGGGCTACGCGGTCTCGCTCGTCCTCGCGTTCTTCTGCCCCAAACTGTTCACGGGCATTGCCTTTGACAGCGGCGGCGTGGCGAGCGGCACGATGACGAGCACGTTTATCCTTTCGTTCACGCTCGGCGCGTCGGCGGCAAGCGGCGGCAACCCGGCGGTGGACGCATTCGGCGTGATTGCGCTCGTCGCCATGACCCCGCTCATCGCGATTCAGATTCTGGGCATGGTCTTTGCCATCAAGAACCGGCGGGCGCAGCGGCTCAGCGCGCGGCGCGCGGCACAAGGAGGCGGACGGTGAGTATGTTCAGTCTGCTGGTGAGCATTGTTCCGCATGACAGGGGCGAAAAGCTGACGGCGGCGGCGGTCGCGGCGGGCTGCCGGGGCGGCACGGTGCTTATGGGGCGCGGGCTTGCGCGCACGAACCTCGCGGCGGTGCTCGGGCTGGGCGAGACGACCAAGGACGTGATTTATATGCTCGTTGACGCGCGGCACAAGCAGGACATCATCGACGCGATTGTGAACGCCACGCTGCTTGAGAAAGCGAATTTCGGGCAGCTGTTCTCGGTGGACGTGGACGCGATGATGCGCACGGGCGTCATCACGCGGGAGGAGAGCGAAGGAGGTATGCGCATGGAAAAGGCACGCGACCTGATTACGGTCGTCCTGAACAAGGGCTACGCCGACGACGCGATGGCGGCGGCGCGGCGGGCGGGCGCGGGCGGCGGCACGGTCATCAGCGCGCGCGGCACTGCCCGCGAGGACGACGAGAAATTCTTTGGCGTGCACATCGTCCCCGAAAAGGAGATGCTGCTGATTGTGGTGGAGCATGACCGCAAGTCCGCGGTGCTTGATGCCATCCGCGACCTGCGCTGCCTGCGCGACCCGGGAAGCGGCATCGCGTTTTGCAGCGGCGTGGACGACTTCACGCTGCTCGGCAAGAAAAATGCCTGAAAATCGGGAGATTTTGCGTTTGCGTTATACGCGGTAATCGTATATACTTATTATTAAGGTTGGCTTAGGAAATGAAACGTCGTTTTTTCATTCTGATTGTCCTGCTCATGAGCGTCATCATATCGTTCATCATCTTCCAGAACCGAATCACCGCCCTGGTCTACGAGAATTCGGAGCGGTTTTTGGAGGAGACTGCCGCTCTGTATGCGGACGCCTTCAAAATCAAGCTGAACGACCAGCTCTTCATCCTTGAAAGCAAGGCCCATTTGTTTGATGATGTTGACATGAACGACCACGAGGCAATCAGACGAACCGTCATGTCGCTCAGGCGTATGGGCGACTTCAAGCGCATCTACGTGGCGGACCGGCACGGTGAGGTCATGAACATTGCCGGCGATACCATCGGCAATATCTCGGAGACAGATTACTTCAAGAGCGCGATGCAGGGCGAGGCGGTCTCGGATTCCTACCTTTCCACTGACGAAGAGGGCGAGCGCGTGCTGAGCCTTGCGGTGCCCATTTTTCGGGGCAAAAAGGTGGAGGGCGTGGTCACGGGAACCTTCGCCTATTCCGTCCTTGAGAATATTTTTTCGGTCAACACATTCAGCGGGGACGGCTATGCGTATCTGGTGAACGACCGCGGGCGTATCCTTGGAGCGAGCCAGAGCGACAACCGGCTCTGTTATTCCGACAACTGGGTCGATTTTTTCGTCGAGAACAAGGTGTTGAGTTCTTCGGAGATTGAGAAAATCCGCTCCGACATCCGGGAGGGAAAAACGGCCTCCATGCGTTACAAGCTCGGGAACAAAGAGCGCATCATGGTCTACGCTTCGGTCGGGCTGAACAACTGGTCGGTCGTCTCCATTATGACGGCGGACTTCATCAACGCGCAGCAACGGAAAATCGTCTGGAGCACGGTCATCCTTATTTTCGTGCTGCTCGCGCTGTTCGTGTTCGTCGGCTACCTGTTCTACCGGCTTATCAACCAGCACGAGAAGGTCGCCAAGGAAAACCTGCGCTACGTGACGACCACCAGGTCGCTCAAGACGCTCGTGTACGAGTACGACTTTGCCAGCAGGGTCATCGAGTTTTCGGGCGAGACGGCGTTCCTCTTCGGCGAGAAGATGAAGCAGCTGCCGCTCGAAAAATTCAGCGTGGTCGAAAAATACATCCACGAGTCCGAGCGCAACCTGCTCGCGCACCTGCGCGATTTCGTCGCGTCCGGCGAGACCTCGTACCGCTCGGAGCTGCGCCTGCTCGTCGGCGGCGAGTACGTGTGGTATCAGTTCTCCGGCACGCTCATCCGGGACGAGGACAGCGGAAAGCCGGTCAAGATGATTGGCAACCTCGTGAACGTGAACGCGCAGGTTCTGCGCGAGCAGGAGTTCAAGGAGATGGCGGAGACCGACCTGCTTTCCGGGCTGCTCAACAAGATTTCTATGGAAAACAAAATCACCGACTGGATAGCCCGGGCGGGCGAGTCGGTGGGCGCGTTCTATATTCTCGATTTGGACAACTTCAAGCAGGTGAATGACCGGATTGGGCACAGCGCGGGCGACAAGGCAATCTGCGACGCGGCGAACAAACTGAACCTCGTCTTCTCCGAGCGCGACTTCATTGCCCGCATCGGCGGCGACGAGTTCTGCGTCTTCCTCACGCTGCCGATAACGCTTGCCCCGGAGAAGATGCAGGAAATCATCGTGGAGAAAGCGCGCGTCCTCAACAGCATCCTGCATGAGACTTACCGCAGCGGCGATGACGTGACGGTGAGCGTCACGTCGAGCATCGGCATCTCGCTCTTTCCGTCGCAGGCAAAGACGTATAAGGAACTGTTTGAGCATGCGGATGCCGCGCTGTACCGCGTGAAGGAGCACGGCAAAAACAGCTTCGCGCTGTATAACGAGCAGATGAAAGAAACGGGAGAGTCGGTGTATGGTTAGGAAGATGATGGCGGCGGCGGCTTTGTGCGTCGCGCTCGCCGGATGCGAGAAGTCGCCGCAGGCCGCGCGACCGGCGGCGAGACAGGGCGACAGCCCCAAGGCCGTGACGATTTCGCTCGGGTTTTCCACGAACATGGACGACCCGCGCGCCGTCGCCTCGCAGCTGTTCAAAGAGGAAGTGGAGCAGAACACCAACGGGCGGATTACGGTGGAGATTCACGCCGACGGCGCGCTGGGCAGCGACGCGGAGCTGATTGAGGGCATCATCAACGACCGCCTGGACATGACGATTTCGAGCGCGGGCAATTTCGCCCTGTACGCGACCAAACTCGGCATTTCCGCCCTGCCCTTCCTCTTCTCCGACTTTGAGTCGGCATGGCGTTTTATGGACAGCCCGCTCGTGCAGGACGTGAACGTGACGCTTGAGCCGTTCAACATCGTCGTGCTTTCCCATTTTGACAACGGCTTCCGCTGCGTGACCACCACGGACAGGCCCATCAACTCCGTGGCGGACATGAAAGGCTTGCGCATCCGCACGCCGCCAAGCCAAATCGTCATGGAAACGATGTCCGCGCTGGGCGCACGGCCCAAGCACCACGCCTTCAACGGGCTGAAGGACGCGCTGAAGGACGGAACGTTCGACTCGCAGGAAAATCCCATTCCGATTGTCTACAACAGCCGGCTGTACGAAGAGCAGCACTGCCTTGCCATCACCAACCATATTTACGACGCGATGCCGCTGGTCATCCGCAAGAGCCTGTGGGACACGCTCGGCGAGGGCGACCGGCAGATTCTGCGTGAGGCGGCACGGAAGGCGCAGGACTTGAACCGACAGCTGGTGAAGAACCAGACGGAGGCCTTCGTGTCGCGCCTGCGCAACGTGGGCATGACCATCACCACCCCCGACCTGCACGAGTTCGCCGAGGCGACCGCGGGCATCGTCGAGATGTTCTCCGAGATGTACGGCGACGAGCTGATTGCGCGCATGAAAGAACAGACGCAGTGACGGCGCGCCCATGTCCACCAAATCCGCCGTCTTTTCCGCGCTTGCCTCGTCCGCCGATTTCGTCTCCGGCGAAACGCTTGCCGCCTCCTGCGGTGTCTCGCGCACCTCGGTGTGGAAGGCGATTACGGCCTTGCGCGCGGACGGCTGCGGGATTGCCGCCGTCTCCAACCGCGGCTACCGGCTGATTTCCGTTCCCGACAAGATTGACGGCGCGGCCATTGCGCGGCGGCTGACCGAGCTTGGCGCGCCGCACGGCGCGGTCATCGGCTTTGACGAAATTGACTCCACGCTCGCGGAAAGCAAGCGTCTGTGCGCGGCGGTCGGCGCGTTCCGCGACGCGCACGGCGACTTGACGGCCGAGGGCGCAAACTTGCACCGCGCGCTCATCGTGGCGGGCAAGCAGACGGCGGGGCGCGGGCGCATGGGTCGTCCCTTCGCGTCGCCGCCGAACAGCGGCGTGTATTTTACGCTCATCTACGCGCCCAAAAACGGCGTGACCAATCCCGCGCTGCTGACCGCCGCCGCCGCCGTTGCCGTCGCCCGCGCCACCGACGAGCTGTTCGGCACGCGCGCGCAGATAAAATGGGTGAACGACGTGTTCTTGGGCGGCAAGAAAATCTGCGGCATTCTGACCGAGGGCGTTGCCAACTTTGAGTCGGGGCGCATTGAGGCGGCGAGCGTGGGCATCGGCATCAACGTGCGCGACATGGGCTTTACGGGCGAGCTTGCGGCGCGGGCCGGCTCAATCCAGGAGGCTGCCCCCGACAAGGAGCGGGCTGCCCGCGTGAGCCGCAACGACGTGGTTGCGCACGTGGCGGCGCACCTGCTTGCCTTCTACGACGCGGCGGAAAATGACGACCCTGCGGCCGCCGCCGCGCTCATGGCGGACTACAAGGCGCGCTCCTTCCTTATCGGCAGGACGGTCACGGTCAATCCTGCGGCGGGTCTGCGCGGCGAGCCGTACCGGGCGACCGTGCTCGACATCTCCGATGCCGCCGACCTCATCGTGCAATGCGCCGACGGCACGAAAAAAACGCTCCAAAGCGGCGAGGTCAGCCTGCACGGCACGGATTTTGCGT
>JAFLSP010000007.1:0-7598 GCA_022510885.1 Treponema sp.
AGCAGGCGCAAGACTTGAAGGACAACATTGCGAAACTTGACCTCACGATGGAAACACTTACGGAAAACCAAAAAGTGCAAGTGCGCAAAGCTGTGGATACTTTGAATCAGGCGCGCGAGCAAATCAATTCGATGGGGCGCACTGTGGAATTGGCGCAACGTTCCTACGATATGTCGATGAGGTCGTTTAACAACGGTCTAATGGAATTGATGGATGTACGCGATGCGCAGGAACAGTTGAATCAGGCGATGCTTGGTCAACTGAATCAAAAATACAATTATATCTGCGCACTTATGGATTTAGAAAATACGTTAAATGTTACGCTTTCCGGCACACAACCGGTGGCAGAGCAGCAATAACGGAAACAAGGAGATTTTGCTATGAACATCGAACACGCGAAAAAAGCGGTGCTGCTTGCGGCGGCGGTTGTACTGCTTGCGGCAGGCTGCAAAAAGGGCGGCGCGGGCGCAAAGACTATGGACGACACGGAAATCATCTATGCGGTCAGCACGTACCGGACTGCGCCCGGCAATTTGGATGAGTATCTTGAATTCGGCGGCGACGTGGATTCCGTCTCTGCGGTGAACGTGGTGCCCGACCAGGCGGGAAAAATCTCGCGCATCCTGGTGAACGTGGGCGACATGGTGCGCCGTGACCAGGTGCTTGCCTATGTGGACGCGAGCCGCCCCGGCATGAACTACAGCGAAAGCCCTGTGCGCGCGCCGATTGCGGGGCGCATCACGTCGATTCCGCCCACGATTGGCGCGACGGTCAGCCAGGCGACCACCGTGGCGCGCATTGCCCGCACCGACGATTTGGAAATCAAGGTGAACGTCGCGGAGCGGTTCATCAGCCGCATCAAGCAGGGGCAGTCTGCGGTCATCACGTTTGATGCCTATCCCGGCGTGGAATTCAAGGCGCGGGTGTTCGAGGTCAGCCCGGTTTTGGACACGTCAACGCGCACCATGGCAATCAAACTGCGCATTGAGCCGCAGGACAGCCGCATCAAGGTGGGCATGTACGCGCGGGTTCGGCTCGTGACCGACAGCGTGCAGAACGCCATCGTCATTCCCAACAGCGCGATGATTACCCGCGAGGGCAGGACTTTCGTCTTTGTCATCGCGACGCAGAAGGACGGGACGAAGGCAGCGACCGTCCGCCAGCAGCCGGTGACGGTGGGCATTTCCGTGGACAACCGCACCGAAATCGCCAAGGGGCTTGAGGCGGGCGACGAAATCGTCGTGAAGGGACAGTCGCTGCTGAACGACGGCGCGGCGGTGAACATCATTTCTACTTCCGAAGCGGGAATGTAGCGGCGGCGCGTAATCTAAGGAGAAGTTATGACCTTATCAGAAAGATGTGTGAACAAGCCCACCACGACGCTGCTCGTCTTCCTCGTGCTGATTGGCTTGGGCATCTACTGCACGGCGAGCCTTCCGGTCGATATGTACCCGGACATGGACTTGCCCTACATGATTGTCTACACGACTTACGGAAACGCCGGCCCGGAGGAGGTCGAGCAGAGCCTGTCGCGCACCTTGGAAAGCTCGCTTTCCGGCTTGAGCGGATTGAAGAAGTTGCAGTCGCGCTCGCAGTCGGGCGTGTCGATTGTGATATTGCAGTTTGAGTTCGGCACGAACCTGGACGCGGCGGCGGGCGACATACGCGACAAGATAGACATGGTGCGCACGTATCTGCCCGATGACGCGGACACGCCGATTACGATTCGCATGGACCCGTCCATGATGCCGATTATGATGCTTGCGGTGCAGGGAAGCCGCACGCCGGAGGAACTGCGCCAGTTTGCGGAGGACGTCATTCAGCCGCGCCTGGAGCAGTTGGACGGCGTTGCGTCGGCAAACGTCATCGGCGGGCGCGAAAAGTCAATCAACGTGGAAATCCCGCGCGACCGCCTTGAGGCCTACGGGCTTTCAATCAGTTCCGTGGTGTCGATGATTGGCGCGCAGAACATCCAGTCGTCGGGCGGCGTGATTACGAGCGGCGACATCAACTATACGATTAAGGCGAACGGCAAGTATCAAAACCTTGAGGACTTGAAGAACACGGTCATTTCATATAAGGCAAGCACGGGCGACGGCTACAACGCGCCCGAAGTGCGTACCGTCCGCCTGCGCGACATTGCCGACGTGTACGAGGGCTACAAGGACGAAAGCACGCTCGCCTACCTTGACGGCGAACCGGCGGTCATGCTGATGATTCAGAAGCAGAGCGGCAAGAACTCCGTGAGCGCGGCAAAAAAAGTGCGCAAGGCACTGGTTGAGCTGAAGAACGAACTGCCCGCGGACGTGGGCTTGACCGAAACCTACAACACCGTGGACATCATCGAACAGACGATTAACGAGGTCGTCTCGTCGGTCGTGCAGGGTGCGCTGCTTGCGGTTGCGGTCTTGTTCGTCTTTTTGCGCTCGCTCAAAAGCACGATTATCGTCGGTCTTGCGATTCCGATTTCCGTGCTTATCACGCTGTTCCTGATGTACTTCAAGGGCATCACGATTAACTCGATTTCCATGGTCGGCCTGCTGCTCGGAATCGGTATGCTTGTGGACAACTCAATCGTCGTTTTGGAAAACATCTACGCCTACCGGCAGAAGGACGCAAAGCCAAAGGTGGCGGCAATCCTCGGCTCGCAGGAAATGGCGATGTCCATCACGTCGAGTACGCTCACGTCGGTGTGCATTTTCTTGCCCATGCTGATGTTCCAGTCGAAGCTGGGCATCATGGGGCAGATGTTCCACGACCTTGCCTACACGATTATTTTCTCGCTCATGTGTTCGCTTATCGTCGCAATCTGCCTTGTGCCGGTGCTTACGTCAAAGTACCTGCGGATTGATAAAATTGATGACAGCGGCGACAGCGCGGGCGACCGCATCAACCGCGCGTTCAACCGCTTTTTCTTCAATATGGAGAATTCATACGCGCGCGGAGTCAGCTGGGTTCTGCATCATCGGCGGATGAGCATCCTCGTACTTGCGGGGCTGTTCGTGCTCTCCATTATGGCGGTCAAGGTGGTGGGATTCATCTTCATGCCCGAAAGCGCGGCGAACTCCGTGGCGGTCGAGTTTGAGCTGGCAAAAGGCACGCGCCTTGAGGTGACCGAGGACACCATGCGCGAATTCGAGAACATGGCGTTGCAGGACTTGAAGGGCGTGAAATACACGTCCGTCACCGTCGGCGGCACGTCGATGATGTCTGCAAGTTCCGAGACGAACACCGGCTCCATCACGTTCATGCTGTACGAGCCGAAGAACCGTGAGAAAGACTGGGACAACGAGAAGACGGCAAAGGAAAAACTGCGCCGCTACTTCAATCTCTTCCCCGGCGCGGAGCTGAAATTCAGCGCGAACAGGAACAGCGCGTCAAGTTCGAGCGGCATGAGCATCGACATTCGCAGTGACGACTTGGATTTGGTACGCGCGACGGCGGCGCAAGTGACTGAGCTGCTCAAGGAAAAGGGCGGTGACTTAGTGACCGAGGTGACGAGCGACCAGGAGGACGGACTGCCGCAGGCGGAGATTATCTTTGACCGCGACCGGATGTACCAGTTCGGGCTGAATATTTACAGCGTTGAGGCGGACATCAAGGGCGCAATCAACGGCACGACGGCGAGCCGCCTCACGCAGAACGGTGACGACATCGATGTTGTGGTGCGGTTGCCGGAGAAGGACAAGTCCAAGCTGACGGACTTGGATGAGATTTCGGTGGTCAATTCGTCGGGACAGCGCATTCCGCTTTCCAGTTTTGCGCATTACGTGGAGTCAACCGCGCCAGTCACGATTTATCGTGAAAACCAAGCGCGTATCCTCCACGTAACGGGCAAGCCGGTGTCGGGGCTTTCGCTCGACAAGGTGCAGGCGGGCGTGAAGAAACTGATTGACGACAACATCCCGAAAGACGAGGGCGTGACGATTACGTTCAGCGGCGACTTTGCGGACATGATGGAAGCGGCGGCGAACTTCGGTTTGATTATTATGATTGCGGCAATTCTCGTGTTCGTCGTCATGGCAAGCCAGTTTGAGTCGTTGCTCGACCCGTTCATCGTCATTTTCACCATTCCGCTGTCGTTTATCGGCGTGATGATGATTTACGGACTTTCCGGCAACCAGCTCAACCTGATTACGATTATGGGTATGCTCGTTTTGGTCGGCACGATAGTCAACAATGGTATCGTTCTCGTTGACTATACCAACCTGCTGCGCAAGCGCGGGTTTGGCTTGGAAGAGGCCTGCGTGGAGGCGGCGCGCAACCGTCTGCGCCCGATTTTGATGTCCACGCTGACCACGGTCATCTCGCTTGCGCCGATGGCGTTCTTCCCCGGCGAAGGCTCGCAGTCGATGCAGCCGATTTCGCTGACCGTGTTCGGCGGCATGACGTTCGGCTCGCTGATGACGCTCTTCCTCATGCCTACGGTGTACTACATCTTTAACGCGCGTCGTCTGAAACGTGCGGCAAAGAGAGCGGCGCGGCAGGCGAGCAAGCAGGAAGGCTTGGTTATGGACAGCGGCGTGGGCGCGAAAGAACGCCGCCGCGCGGAAAAACTTGCGGCAAAGGCGGAGCGGCAGCGCACGAAGGCGGGAAAACTGGCCGCGCAGCTCGCCGCCGCACAGGAACTTGCCAATCAGACGGCACTCGCACAGGCGGAAGCGGAAGAAAACGCAAAAAAAGCCGCCGAAGCAGAAGCTGCCGCGCAAGCGGAGGCAGCGGCGGTCGCACAGGCAGAAACGGAAATACAGGCGCATGACGCAGAAAATGGCGAAGGAGCGGAGCAATAATGACAAAGAAACCGAAAGAGCGCGTTGATTTTACCGCACAGCCGCTCAAAAGCAAAAAAGACGATGAGCGGTACGCGCCCGCCGGAGCAGTCGTGCGCGTGGAAGTCATCTGCACGCAGGCGTTGGAAGAGGATTTCCGGCAGGAATTTGACGAGCGCAACGTCGCCGCGCGGTATACCAAACTGGCGAGTGTCATGGGTGCGGGCTATTCCAATCCGTGCCTGGGCGACGCAATCTGGCCGCAGCTCAACGTGATGTTCATCATCTATTGCAACAAGGATGACTGCGAAATCATCAAAGAAATCGTGTGGAAACTGCGCGACAAGTACCGCACTGAAGGCATCGCCTGTTTTGTGAGCGCGGCAGAGGAAGCGTAGCATGGCAATCATCACGCTTACCCGTCAGTCCGGCTCGTTTGGCGACGAAATCGGTATGCTCATTGCGCGGCGGCTCGGCTACACGTTCTACGACCGCAAGGAAATCGAGCGGCGCATCATTGCGAAGGGGCTTTCTCCCGAGGAACTGGCGAAGTACGACGAGCGCAAGCCGAACATCTTTGACCGTTGGGCAAAGGCGCGCGATAGATACCTGAACTACTTGAGCATGGTCGTCCTTGAGATGGCGCAGCAGAACAACTGCGTCATCATAGGGCGCGGCGCGTTCCTTTTCCTTGCCGACGTGCCGAACCATCTGACGATTCGCTTTGTCTCCACGACCGAGGCGCGTCTGCGCCACATCAAGGAACTGACAGGCGTAAAAAACGATGAGCTTGCGCTCAAGATGCTCAAGGATTCGGACAAACGGCAGCGCGCATTCTATAAAAGCTCGTTCCACTACGATTTGAATGACCATTCGCGCATTCACGCGACGATTAACACGGCATCGCTCAAGCCCGACATGACGGCGGACATGATTGTGACGGGCATTCGCGAGAATATTTCCGCCGACATCGAGGACTTGGGCGAGCAGCGCGTTGAGGAACTGATTTTTGCGCAGAAAGTCGCGAACAAGTTGGTGTTTGAGCACAACTTGCGTATCGATGAATTGCGCGTGACCGTGCACGACAAGACGATAACGCTGTACGGGCTTGCCGCGTTCAGCGCGACCGTCGAGCGCGCCACCACGATTCTCAACAGCGAGTGGGCGGGCTACAAGGTCGTTTCAGAAATCAAGTGCGTGCAGGACAGCCATTCGTCCAAGAACAAATAGCGCGCTCACGCATTCGTCTCGTTGCGTACTACGTCGTCCATGTCGCACGGAATCGGCTTGCCGTCCGCGCCGGGCGTTGAGCCGCCGGCGACGTATTTGGCGAGCAGTCCTAGTCCCAGTTTCGCGTTTGTGATGATGCCCGGACCGGCAATGCAGCCGCCCTCGCAGCACATCACTTCCACCAGGTTGGGCGCGTCGGGCGCGAGCGGTGCCTTGCCCGCGACCATCTTCCCCCAGGCTTGCAACTGCCGCACCGCAGGCTTGGTCATGCCGTTGACGATATAGGGCTTGAGCTTGCTCTTGTCCTTGACGCGCAGGCGGACGCTTTCCGCCACGCCGCCAATCTTGGCAAAGTTGCGCCCGCTCACGGTGGGAACGTACTTGCCCGTCGTCCCCTCCATCTTGGTGATGTCGATTTCCATTGCGGCAAGAAGCGCGTCGATTTCGTCCACGCTGAGCGCGTAGTCAACGAATTCATCGTCAAAGGCCTCGCGGCGCTTTGCAAGGCACGGCCCGATGAACACGGTGACGCACTCGGGGTCGGCTTTTTTCGCCAGTTCGCCGGTGTAGTGCATGGGGCTTCTCGTCGTGCTGATTGCGGGAACGATGTCCGGCACGTGAATCTGCGCGAGCCGCACCCAGGCAGGGCAGCAGCTCGTCGTCATCATCGGTGCGCCCTCTGCCATGCGCTCCTCAAATTCGTGCGCCTCACGGTCGGCGGTGATGTCCGCACCGATGGCGACTTCCCACACTTTTGCGAAGCCCGCCTTGCGCAGCGCGCTTTCCAGTTGCCCCGGCTGCGCTTTGAACTGCCCGGCGACGGCGGGCGCATATATCGCGTGGACTTTCTTTCCGCTCTGAATCTGGCGGATAACGTCGGTCAGCTGGCTTCTCGGTTGCATCGCGCCGAAGGGGCACACGCGACGGCACGCGCCGCAGAACGTGCATTTCTCGTAGTCGATGTGCTCAATGCCGTTTTCGTCCTTGTACAGCGCGTTCACAGGACAGGCGTTCTCGCACGGCGGCGCAAAACCGACGATGACGTGATACGAGCAGTTCTGATGGCACAGCCCGCAGCCGATGCACGCCTCGCGGTCGATGTGCGCGCGATGGTTGACGACCTCAATCGCCTTCTTGGGGCAGTTCACCACGCACGGTCGCGCCTCGCAGCCCTGGCAAAGGCTCGTCACGTAAAAATGCGCCGACTTGCACCCGTGGCAGGCATCCGTAAGCATCGTCATAAACGGAAAGTCCGGCTTTTCGCGCGACAAGGCCTCTTCAACGTAGGCGGAAAGCGGCTTGGAGCTGTCCGTCTTTTCCACAAGGAGACCCAAGTCAGCCAGGATGCGCGCGCGCACGGCCGCCCGGTCAGCGGCAAGGTCTTTGCGCACCGGAACGGCATCGTCGGGAATCAGTTCCTCGGGAATCGCGTCGATGTTTTCGGCAAGCGTGCCAGCCAGTTGCAGCTGCACCACACGGATAAGTACCGCCCTCTTCATGGCGGTCAAACGGTTGTTTACATTCAGCATATCGTCCCACCTGCATTCATTATACACTATGTGCGGAATAATTTAAAGCAGAAAACAGCGGAGCGCGACG